>JANMKJ010000053.1:0-1801 GCA_031371945.1 Rhodobiaceae bacterium | reverse complement strand
GAGTTCATAGAAATTGCCGTGCGAAGAGGGCGAGATTGACCGCGTGTACATGGCAAAGAAAATTGCCGAGATTGATGTGAGCAAGGCCGAAATCACATAGGCGGCAATGATGATCCGGTTGGTGCGAATGCCCGAGTAGCGCGCCGCCTCCTCATTCTTTCCCACCGCATAGAGATGGCGTCCAAACACCGAGCGATGCAAAACCACCCACATGATGGCTGCCACCACAATAAGCGCCATGAAAGAGTGCGGCACGCCGAATGTGCGCCCGGTGGTTAGCCACTCCAGTTGCGGCAGGCTGTCACCAAAGCCAAAGCCTGCCGTGCCATCCGCCGTGTAGAAGCGTGCGGCACCCCGATAGATCAACAATCCGCACAGTGTCACGATGAAGGGTTGCATATGCATGCGGGTAATGAGCAACCCGTGGAGCAATCCCAGGAACATGCCCAGGACCAGCATGAGTATCAGCGCCAGGGGCCACGCCACCTGATGCACAACGATCATGTCAACGAACAATACGCCAAGTAGCGCAATGATGGAGCCCACCGATAGCTCAATGCCGCCGGTGATGATGACAAACGCCTGGCCAATGGCAAAAATGCCAAACAGCCCGATGAGGTTTGCGGTGTTGCCAAGGTTGATCGCCGAAATGAATAGCGGGTTGATCACCGCCACCACTGTGCCCACCACGAGGATGAGCAGGAAAAGTCCAATGTCTTTCTTCAGCACAGCGCCCAACCCCTCTTATTCATGTCCACCGACAGCGAGCTGCAACACATTCTGCTCGCTGAAGTTCTCCCGTTCCAAAAAGCCGGAGATGCGCCCCTCGTGCATCACGGCAATCCGGTCGCTCACCCCGATCACTTCTTCCATGTCACTTGAAATCATCAGTACCGCGACACCGGAATCCGCCAGTTTGCGCAACATGGCGTAGAGTTCCGATTTCGCCCCCACATCCACCCCTCGCGTGGGCTCGTCGCAGATCAGCACCCGTGGCTTCATCGCCAGCCATTTCGCCAGGACCACCTTCTGCTGGTTGCCACCTGACAGTGCGCCAGCTTCAACCCTGGTATTGGGAGTGCGTATGTTCAAGACAGATTTTTGCGTTTCTGCCGCGCTATACATCTCGTCTTCGTCCACCAGGCCAAAAGTGGATGTCGACTCAAAATTCGGCAGCCCAATGTTTTCGGCAATGGACACATCCAGAAGCAGTCCACAGCGCTTGCGGTCTTCCGGAACAAGATAAATGCCCTTGGATATGGCATCGCGCGTGGTGCCAACGTCGGTGTTTTTACCGTCGAGGACAATACTGCCCGAAAGCAACTTGTCGATGCCAAATATGGCTCTCGCCAATTCCGTGCGCCCGGCCCCCACAAGTCCGGCAAAACCCAGGATTTCTCCGCGCCGGATGTTGAAGCTGACGGACTGGTTGGGGTAAGTCGTGGTGCGGGCCCCATGAACTTCAAAAATGTCCTCGCCACGCTGCTTTGCGGCGGGCGTAAAATGCGATTTCAGGTCACGGCCAATCATCAGCTTGATCATGGCGCCGTGGCTGATGTGGGCCTTGTCGAGGGCCCCCGCCAACTGGCCGTCTTTCAAAACCACGACCCGGTCAGCACATTGCACCAGCTCGTTCAGCCGGTGCGAAATGAAAATCACGCTCACGCCCTCAGCCTTAAGCCCCGCCACAACACGCATGAGCCGCTCGGTTTCAACCAGTGTCAGGCTGGACGTGGGCTCATCCATGATAACAAGTCGGGCCTTAAGCGACAGGGCCTTGACGATTTCCACCAGCTGCCGC
>JANMKJ010000121.1:0-5492 GCA_031371945.1 Rhodobiaceae bacterium | reverse complement strand
TCACATCGCTTGGCAATCTGGCCTGACCAGTTGACCTCACCCAGCAGAAGCAAGCCTGGTTCCGGTTTTTCCCGCCACGTCCTGGATGTACTGCCAGGCAACACGGCCGGAGCGGCTGCCGCGGGTGACCGACCATTCAATTGCACCTGCATGCAAGGGAGCGGGTTTGACCGGAAGCTTGAAATGGGCGGCATAGGCACTGACCATTTCAAGGAATTCATCCTGCGAGCAGTTATGGAAGCCGAGCCACAGGCCGAACCGGTCGGACAACGAAACCTTCTCCTGCACCGCTTCTGACGGGTTGATGGCGGTTGACGTTTCATTCTCGATCATGTCACGGGGCAGCAGATGCCGCCGGTTGGAGGTGGCATAGAGAATGACATTGTCCGGCCTTCCCTCGATGCCTCCATCAAGGGCAGCTTTCAGCGACTTGTAGGAAGCGTCCTGGCCATCAAAGGATAGATCGTCACAGAATACGATGAAACTGAATTTGGGAAGGTTGCGCAGGATGCCCATGAGCGAGGGCAGGCTTTCAATATCTTCACGGTGGATTTCAATGAGTTTCAGGTTTCCACCGGACTGTTCGTTGACAAAATGGTGGGTGGCCTTGACGAGTGAGGATTTCCCCATGCCACGCGCACCCCACAGCAGGGCATTATTGGCGGGAAGGCCCCTGGCAAAGCGCTGGGTGTTCTCAAGCAGGGTATCACGCGTGTTGTCGATGCCCTTGAGCAGGCTCAAATCAACGCGGTTCACCTTGGCCACGGGTTGCAGCGAAGGCGGTGCGGCGTGCCAGACATAGGCGGTTGCCTTGGAGAGCTTATCGAGTTTTGGTGGCACGGGTGCCAAACGCTCCAAGGCTTCGGCCACGCGCACTAATAATTTGTTTTCAGATTTTACTGGCATGGCAAGCTCTTAACTCCCAAATGCTACCTCGTAAAGGGAGTGTAATCGCGTGGTTGCAATGCGCAATTCCATAGCTATATTCCGGCAAAACCTGTAATCGGCCGTTTCGTGGCCTAAATTCTCTTGAGGAGCTTCAATGTTCGTGACCCCCGCCTATGCCCAAGCCGCCGGAGCGCCCGCCATGGGAGACTTGATGGGCATGATCCTGCCGCTCGTCATGATCATGGGTGTTTTCTACTTCCTTCTCATTCGTCCGCAGCAGCGTAAAATGAAGGAACACCAGGACCTTATTTCAAAAGTGGCGCGTGGCGACACGGTGATCACCAGCGGCGGCCTCATTGGCAAGGTGACCAAGGTCGTCGACGACAAGGAACTTCAGGTGGAAGTGGGCGAGGGCGTCAAGATCCGCGTTCTGCGCCAGGGTATCAGTGACGTGCGTGCCAAGGGCGAGCCAGCCAAAGCCGACGCGAAGTAACGCTGCATGCTGCCATATTCAAGAATAAAGTCGCTGGCCATTCTGGCATCGATCGTGGCCGCGCTGTTGTTCGCGCTCCCCAATGCACTTCCGCCGGCGTGGCAGGAGACATTGATGAAAACCGTCGGCGCGCGCCCGATGACACTGGGACTTGACCTGCAGGGCGGTTCCAACGTGGTGATGGAAGTTGACAAGAAAGACCTGAAAGACCAGCTGCTGCAGCAACTTGCCAGCGACATTCGGGGATCATTGCGCGAAGCCAAGATCGGCTACAAGGGCATCACCAGAAGCGACAACGGCGTGTCGGTGCGACTGTCAGACGTGGCAACTGTGGATGCAGCCAAGGCAGACCTGCGCAAATTGCAGCAGCCACTGGGTGGCGGGTTGATGTCAACCGGGGTGGCCGTCAATCTCTATACCCTTGCCAGCCAGGACGAGCTCATCACCTTCACATTCTCCGATGCAGGCTTTGATGCAAAGGTCGCGTTGGCAATCGGTCAGTCGCTTAAGATCGTCGAAAACCGCATCAACTCGCTGGGTACATCTGAACCATCAATCCAGCAACAGGGCAAGGACCGCATTGCCATTCAATTGCCTGGCATTCAAAACCCTGAGCAAGTGAAGAACGTGATTGGCCGCACGGCCAAACTCACTTTCCAGCTTTTGTGCCAGGAGCAGCCGACGGGTGCCAACCAGAATCCACCGCAGGAATGCGTGGCATATCCGGTGAAGGATAACCCATCGCAAATCATGTGGGTGCAAACCGCTAGCCGTGCGACCGTTGACGGCGCCGACCTGAGCGATGCCCAGCCAAGCTTTGACCAGAACAACAGTTCCGTGGTGACCTTCAAGTTCAACCAGAAGGGTTCCCTGCGGTTTGGCAAGTTGACGGCTGAAAATGTGGGCAAGCCGTTTGCCATTGTTCTCGACAAAGTTGTGGTGAGCTATCCCAACATCAACGAACCCATTCTCGGTGGCTCGGGGCAGATTTCCGGCAACTTCACGACCGAGGAAACGGCGCAATTGGCGGTGGTGCTGCGGTCAGGCGCATTGCCTGCCAAGCTGACCATTGTTGAAGAACGCACCGTTGGTCCAAGCCTTGGCTCTGATTCCATTCGTGCGGGCTTCCATGCATCGCTGATTGGCCTTGCCCTGGTCATGGTCTTCATGGTGATTGCCTACGGGCTGTTTGGCCTGTTTGCCGATATTGCGCTGCTCATCAACCTCGCCATGCTGATTGCGGTCATGTCGGTTGTGGGCTTCACGCTGACGCTGCCCGGCATTGCCGGCATTGTGCTGACCATGGGCATGGCGGTGGATTCCAACGTGATCATCTTTGAACGTATCCGAGAGGAATGGCGCAATGGCCGTTCTGCCATGAGTTCCATGGAGACCGGTTTCAAATCGGCACTCGCCACAATTCTCGATTCCAACTTGACCGCACTCATTGCTGCCGTGGTGTTGTTTGGGGTGGGTTCGGGGCCAGTCCGTGGCTTTGCGATCACGCATGCCATCGGCATTCTCACGACCATGTTTACCGCCTTCACCATCACGCGCTTTATTGTAACACTCTGGGCGCGCTGGGCGCGGCCCAAGGAGGTTCCGCTGTAAGGCGGAAAGTAAATCCCATGGCTTTCAGACCCATCCGCTTTATCCCCGACGATACCAAGATCCACTTCCTGCTGCTCAGCCGGTTTGGCTTTTTCGTATCCGGCCTTTTGTCCCTTGCGTCGCTGCTGCTGTTTCTCTTCGTCGGCTTGAACGTTGGTGTGGATTTCAAGGGTGGTTCCGTCATCACCATCCGCACCGAACAGGCCGCTAACCTTGACCAGCTACGCTCAACGCTTGATGGCCTGGGGCTCGGCGCCATCGAGCTGCAGGAATTCGGCACCCCGAATGATGTTCTCATTCGCGTCGGCACGCAGGATGGCGGCGATGCGGCCCAGCAGGCGGCGGTTGAAAAAATCAGGGCCTCACTTGGAACCGGTGTTGAATACCGCAGCGTTGACGTGGTGGGACCGAAGGTTTCCGGTGAGCTGGCAGAGCAGGGCATCATTGCCGTGGTTGTGGCCATTCTGGGCATCCTGATTTACGTGTGGTTCCGCTTTGAATGGCAGTTTGCCATGGGAGCGGTGGTTTCGCTGCTGCACGACGTTTTGCTTACGATTGGGCTGTTCTGCCTGTTGCGCATAGAGTTCAATCTGCAGATCATCGCGGCGATCCTGACGATCGTTGGCTATTCGCTGAACGATACGGTGGTGGTGTTTGACCGCATCCGCGAATATTTGCGCAAATACAAATCCATGCCGTTGGCGGATCTCATTGATTTCTCGCTGAACTCGGTATTGCCGCGCACGATCCTCACGTCGGTTACCACGATGCTGGCACTGATCGCACTTTATGTATTTGGCGGTGAAGTGTTGCGGGGCTTTACCTTCACCATGATCTGGGGCGTGATCATCGGCACCTATTCTTCGATCTTCATTGCTTCGCCGGTTCTCATCCTTCTCGGCACCAACCGCGAGGATGCCAAGGCCAAGGCGGCGAAGGCAGTTCCGGCACGGCCGTGAGCCCGTTCTACCCGGCGCGTGCCCCGATTGATGCTTATGGCAACGGTGGCTTTCGCTTTGCCGGCATGTCTCACATGGGATCACTGCTGATCTTGCCGAGTGGCATGCACCGCTGGGACGCAACGCGATTGGCAGATCTCACGCCCAGTGATTTCGACCTGGTGTTTCAAGAAGCAGGCGACATTGATTTCCTGCTGCTTGGTACGGGCCCCGTGATGAACCGGCCACCGCACGCCGTTACGGCAGCTTTTGCCACGCACAATCTGCCCATTGATTTCATGAGCACGGGTTCGGCGGTTCGAACCTACGGCGTGTTGCTTGCCGAAAAGCGAAAGGTCGCCGCCGCTTTCATCGCTGTTCAGGATGCCACGTGACCGACTCTATCGAGCAGCTCGTCACCCGTGGCGACAAGGACCGTTACCTGAGTTGCCTTTTTGCGCCTGAAAAGGCGCGTCCGCATCTGCTGGCGCTTTACGCCTTCAACATTGAAATAGCGCGAATTAGCCAAACGGTGAGTGACCCGCAGCTGGGCCTGGTGCGCCAGCAGTGGTGGCTGGATTCGCTTGATGGTATTTATGCTGGGACGACACCGGAGCATCCGGTTGCGGTCGCACTGGCGCACTGCATCGATTTTGCCGACCTGCCGAAGCTGCCCCTCGTCAATTTGATCATGGCGCGTGAGTTTGATCTCTACAGTGATGCGATGCCGACACTGAATGACCTGGAGGGTTATCTGGGCGAGACATCGTCTGCGCTGATGCAGTTGGCAGCACTGGTGCTTGGCCACAGTGCCGCTGAAATTGCAGGCCTTGCCGGGGTGGCCTATGGCATTGCGGGTGTCTTGCGGAGTTGCCGCAGCAGTTACCTGCCGGCTGCTATGCTACACAATTCCGGCGAGGCGGGTGCCGTCAAGCTCCTGTGTGACCATGCCCGCAAGCGCCTGGGAGAAGCGCGGGCATTGATTGGGCAAGTGCCACCGGAGGTGCTGCCAGCGCTGTTGCCTGCCAGCCTGACCGAGCTTTACCTCGCCCGCATTGAGCGGGGCGGCTCGCTTGACGTTTCGCAATTTCGCCGCCAACTCTGCCTGTGGTGGGCAGCGCGACACAACCGATTCTAGAGGGACAACCATGGGACTGGCAGCACGCATTGAAAAAATGGTTCCGGACATGTCCGCCGTCATCGCACGTTTTCCGATCTCGGTTCTCGTGTCGGTGCTGCTGTGTGGCTACATCAACGTCATTTCCGTGGGCTCCTACTACTCCGATGAGGGTGACGTCGTGGCCGGAGCCGCTGCGGCCTTTATCGCTTCGGGTGCGGCCCATCTTTTTGCCGAAGGCCGAAGGTTTTCCCGGGTGACGTCAAGCGCCTTGAGCCTTGCTGCGGCCCTGCTGGCGGCGGTCCTGGGCTATTTCAACATGGTGCTGGAAACATCGTTGCTGTTTCTCTTTGCGGGGCTCATTCCCCTGCTGATGATTTCTCCCTACCTGCGAGAGAATGTCAGGCAGGGTGCGCTGTGGATGTTCAACCTGCACTTTGGCCTG
>JANMKJ010000533.1:0-4758 GCA_031371945.1 Rhodobiaceae bacterium | reverse complement strand
GCTGAGATGAGCCTTTTGGAATGTTCGTTTTCAACACATTCTTGAAATTGCATTTGAGCAGGCGGGCCAACTCCACCGCGGTGTGGACGGAAAGACAATCATCCCGAGCCATGGTTCCGCAAGGAATGGGCACGACATTAGCGATGAACTTTGCACCAAAATGCGAGATGGCAGCGGTTGCGAGTTCTTCCGCCACAGAAGTCACGAATGATTTTGGAATATCGGCCTTGAGGGCCGTAAGGGCCGCAATCTGGTAAGGTTTAATCGTTGTCCGCCAACTTCGAATACCAATATATGACACGCCGTTGCGGGCCAACAGGCGGTGCTTTACCAGAAGCGTTTTCAGCAGGAACGCCGCCGACGTCTGATCGGGTTCGAACTTCTGGTTGGCACTCGATTCCGCGAAGGCGCTGTTGGCTGATTCCTCGGTGGCAAAATTGGGATTGTCCACGCGCCAGTCAACGTCGGTTCCCACAAGACGCACCAGGAGAAGCAGTGCCGTCATCAGATCATGGTCGGTAAAAACGCTGGCACCCGGGTTGAGGACCATGAGCACGGCGTTTGCACTGCCTGCTGGCTGTTGAATGCGAAAGGCCAGGCACGACCTTACCTTGGGAACAGAACGCAACATGGGATGACCCGTTAACTCAGCAGCGTGCTCAGTGTCTGCGAATGAAACCGCATTACACGAAGGCTTATCCAGCGCCGGCAAATGCCAATTTTCCGAAATTTCAGTTTCCAGGAAGCCGTAACTTCCTACGACGTTCAGTTTCCTGGATGCTTTAGATTTAAGATAAATAAACACCTGCGGAGAATGCGTGATACGTGACACCAACTCGCAGATTTGATCCATCAGCCTCTCCAGGATTTTGGACAAGGCTTAAACTTAGACCCCTTAAAAAAGTTGTAAAGATAATATTGACTTATAACGAAGTTAACCGAACAATTATCATATAATTTGATCGATCTTGCGACTTGAAGTGCATGTCTTGCATGGTAAGTGTTGGTTTGACACAGAAGTTTCAATTTAAAATATACTGTGCAGCAAAGTGCTACTTCTGAAAACACCACTCGATAAAATTTTAGTCTTTTTCCATGGCGCGTTCTTCGTGACCTACAAACCATTCCACCATTTCTGTCCAGATTGTCTCTGCAAGTGCTGGGTCGAGATGATGGGCACGCGCCAACACGCGGGCGCGGTCAATGACGTAATCGACGCGAGCCGGTATGCGGGCTGCAACGCCATCACGCTTCTTGACAGCAATGACCGCCTCAACCAGGCGCTGGCGTTCGGCCAGCAGCTTGATGAGCTTCTCATCAACGCTGTCAATCTCGTTGCGAAGGTCGGATATGCTGGCTTTGGACTGGGGCATGGTCTGGCAATGAACCCGCTGCCACAAAAGGTGAATGTGTCGAAGCGCCGCGCCATGGGATACCGGCGATTTTCCTGCGTGGTTCTGGGACCAGTACCCAGGGGCGGCTGCCAGACAGGCCGCGGGCGGTTGCAACGTCAATTTGCCCGTTCCTGATCGTAATTGCGTGGGCGCCGCTGTGCCAAACGCTGAACCGGTCAATGCGAATGGCAACGGATTTACAGGCTTGGCGCAGGGGATAGTTGGCTATCACGATGTCCAATCCCTGGCACGGTGGATCGGCACCATCGCCCTCGAAGAAATAGCCAATGTGCTTGTGCTTGACCGTGGTGCGACAGGCACGGCTATCACACGTCCAACCCGGTCGTGCGGATGCGGTCTTGAAGGTTATTTCCTCGCCATTGGCCTGCAGCCATTTTTCGGCAGCAAAGCGGCCCTTGTGGGTGTCGACAAGCACAAGTTCACCGGCAGCGTTGCGAAACGCAACAGTGGCGGCGGTTCTTTCGATGAAAATATCCGGCACCGCTGGAAACTGTGTAAGTGCCACGCCCGCAATGACCAGCACTGCGCCCGCCCACCTGCCCTTGCCGCGAAGCAGACAGATGACTGATGCGCCACTTGCCAGGAAAACCGCACTGGCTATGGGCAATTGCGGAATGACGCGCTGGGCTCCGGGCAAATCAGCCACGTAGCCTGAAATTGCAAGAACCAATTGAAGCCCGGATCCGAGGACTGCGAGTGGCAAACCTTCCAAACCGAAAGGCATGAGGACAATGCTAAGCAGTGCCGACGGCATAACCAGAATGCTCATGACCGGAATGGCGAGACCGTTGGCAAGTACACCATAGGGAGCCAACCTGCCGAAATGATAGGCGGCGGGAATAGAGGAAAAGGCACCAGCAACCAAAGTGGTGAGAATGGAGGCGGTTATAATTGTGAAAAGCCGCCGTAGCACGATTACCGCCCTGCTCTCCACACGGTGTTCCTCGTTTCTATTTCGGCTGTTCCAGTATTCGAAGAAGGCAGCAAGGCCCATGACCGCCATGAAGGACATCTGGAAGCTGGCCTGGATGGCGGATTCGGGTTGGGTGACCAATATGAGCAAAGCGGCAAGAGCGAGGTTGCGCAGTGAAATCGCGGGCCGGTCCACTAGCACCGCCAGGAATATGACGGCCAGCATAATATAGGAGCGCTGGGTTGCGGGTTGCGATCCCGCAAGAAGCATGTAGATGAAACCGAATGCGAGTGCGGCCACCGCTGCCCATTTCTTGATGGGGTAATTCTGGGCGAGTGGCGGAATAAGCGCCAACAGGGCGCGAATGACCCAAAAGACACCACCTGCGGCAAGCGACATGTGCAATCCCGAGATCGAGAGAATGTGGGCAAGGCCTGAAATCTGCAAACTCTTGTTGATGTCCTTTGGGATGGCCGCACGCTCGCCGGTGATGATGGCATCGGCCAGGGCCGCTATGGTTCCCTTGAGATGCTGCCTGATGCGGTTGCCGATTGCGAGGCGCAGATCATTCAAGTGACGCGACAGCAAAAGGCCGGGAGGTGTCGTCTGGCCAATGACGGCAATCGGTGACGTGATGCGGCCAGTACCGCCAATGCTTTGAAAATAGAGCTGCCTGCCATAATCAAAGCCACCCGGCATGGTGGGTGACGCGATAGGCGCCAGCCGCGCCTTGAAGGCAACGCGTGCACCGATGGGTGGCGAACCATTGCGGGTGAAGTTGGTGAGCCGCAACGCGCTGGGCATTTTGTCTCTGATGACGCCTTCAATCTCGCTGGGTTGAACCAGGAGCGTTGCACGTTTGGTCGAGGCTCCCTGGCTGTCGGTCACGATACCAACCACGGCAACCTCGCCAGTGGGCGACTTCAATAATGGCGTTGCGGCATATTCGGTGCGAAGCTTGGCAAGAACAAACCCAGCGAGAACAATTGCGATGAAGGCGGCGATGCCGCGGGCGCGCGAAAAGGGAAGCAGGCCCAGGGCAAGCACGGCGATGAACGCCGTGAGCCAGGACGATGGTTCCTGCGGCAGCGAAAAATAGAACCAGATGCCAAACGTGAGGCCGACGGGCGCCCACAATACCAGGGTTCCACGCTGCCGTTCAAAAAGCCCCATGAGCTTTTCGCTGATAGTCTCCACGCCCCTCGCCCCCTATACGCCACCCAAACGCCTGTGCTAACTCAAGGCACACGTGCTTTCCGGCACTTTCCCCACCACCAGCCTACAAGGAAAACGGTGTTCATGTCATTGCCCGTCGTTACACGCTTTGCCCCCTCGCCCCACCGGCTACCTGCATATTGGCGGTGCCCGCACGGCGCTGTTCAATTGGGCGTTTGCCAAGCATACGGGTGGAAAAATGCTGTTGCGCATCGAGGACACCGACCGGGAGCGTTCGACCGATGCCGCAATCGACGCCATTCTTGCAGGCATGACCTGGCTTGGCCTGAGCTGGGACGGCGACGCCGTGTCACAGCATGCCCGGGCCGGACGGCACCGGGAGGTGGCTCAGCTGCTGCTGGCCAGTGGCCATGCCTACCACTGCTACTGTTCCCCGCAGGAGCTGGACGCCATGCGGGCGAAGGCCGAGGCCGAAAAGCGACCCATCCGCTATGACGGCACCTGGCGTGACCGCGACCCTGCCGAAGCGCCAGCAGGTATCAAACCAGTTATTCGCTTCAAGTCTCCGCAAGAAGGCGAGACCATCATTAAGGACAATGCCCAGGGCCGTGTGGTGTTTGCCAACAAGGAGCTGGATGACCTCATCATCTTGAGGTCTGACGGCAACCCCACCTATAACCTCTCCGTGGTGGTGGATGACCATGACATGGGGGTTACCCACATCGTGCGCGGCGTCGATCATCTCACCAATGCTGCACGCCAGACGCAAATCTACCTTGCCATGGGGTGGACTGTGCCAGACATGACCCATGTGCCGCTCATTCATGGTCCAGATGGGGCCAAGCTTTCCAAGCGCCACGGCGCGTTGGGAGTTGAGGCCTACCGCGCCATGGGCTACCTGCCTGCGGCATTGCGCAATTATCTCGCCCGACTCGGCTGGAGCCATGGCGACGACGAGATTTTTTCCACGCAACAGATGGTGGACTGGTTTGAGCTCACGGGCATTGGCAAATCACCCGCAAGGTTTGATTTCGCCAAGCTTGAAAACCTCAATGGGCACTACATCCGCCATATGGACGATGATGCGTTGCTGGACGCACTGCTGGCGTTTCTGCCCTACACTGAGGGTGGGCCGGAGTTGCTGGGAAAAATTGATGTGGCAAAACGGGCCCAGCTTAAAATGGCCATGGCGGGTCTCAAGGAGCGCGCCAAGACGCTGCTGGAACTCAAGATCGGTGCCAACTACCTTTTCGT
>JANMKJ010000509.1:0-2890 GCA_031371945.1 Rhodobiaceae bacterium | reverse complement strand
CAGATCGACTTCAACGATTTCAACCCGGCGGAATCGGGATTTCAACTGGTCGAACGGCATGAATGGCTAGGGGGCGTCGCCTCCTATCAAATGGGCGTTGATGGAATTTCGATGCTCTTTGTAATGCTGACTACTTTTCTGATGCCGATATGCATTCTTGCGAGCTGGCACGTGGAGAAGCGGGTACGTGAGTACATGATTGCGTTCCTTGTGCTGGAAACCCTCATGATTGGCGTTTTCTGCGCTCTCGACATCGTGTTGTTCTATGTGTTTTTTGAAGCTGGTCTAATACCGATGTTCCTGATTATCGGCATTTGGGGCGGACCACGCCGCGTGTACGCAAGCTTCAAGTTCTTCCTCTATACCCTGTTGGGTTCGGTTTTAATGCTCGTTGCCATAATTGCCATGTACTGGCAATCCGGCACCACGGACATTATCCAATTGCTGTCACGCAGTCCGGGCTTTCCTCCAGAAATGCAAACATGGCTGTGGCTGGCATTCTTCGCGTCATTTGCCGTGAAAATGCCAATGTGGCCAGTGCACACATGGTTGCCTGATGCCCACGTCGAAGCACCAACCGCGGGCTCCGTGATCCTTGCCGCAATTCTCCTGAAGATGGGTGGCTATGGCTTCCTGCGGTTTTCGCTTCCCATGTTTCCCGATGCATCACACTATTTCCAGCCCTTTGTTTACACCCTGTCAGTGGTCGCAATCATCTACACATCGCTCGTGGCCCTGATGCAGGAGGACATGAAAAAGCTTATTGCCTACTCATCAGTCGCACACATGGGCTTTGTCACCATGGGCATATTTGCAATGACCCGGCAAAGCATCGACGGCGCCTTGTTCCAGATGATCTCCCACGGCCTTGTCTCAGGCGCACTCTTCCTGTGTGTGGGCGTAGTTTATGACCGCATGCACACGCGGGAGATTTCAGCATATGGTGGCCTGGTTACACGCATGCCCCTTTACGCATTCACATTCATGCTGTTCACCATGGCAAACGTCGGGCTGCCGGGCACCTCTGGCTTCGTTGGCGAATTCCTGGTGCTACTCGGTACATTCCAGGCCAATACTTGGGTGGCATTCTGTGCCACAACGGGAGTCATTCTATCAGCGTGCTATGCGCTGTGGCTTTACCGCCGCGTCGTATTCGGGAAATTGGAGAAGTCCTCATTGGCCCATATTGTTGACATGACACCCCGGGAGGTCATGACTCTGGCTCCACTCGTTGTCCTCACGATTTACTTTGGAGTCTATCCCTCGCCAATTCTCGACGTGTTTGGCGCCACCGTTGAAAACCTGATGAAAACGGTCAGCACCGTTTCGATGCAATAGGGGCAGGGCAAATGAGTTTCCTACAGAACTACTACGCCGCAGCAGCCCTCCCGGAAATCGTCCTCGCGATCCTTGCCATGGCTTTGCTGATGCTTGGCGTGTTTAAGAAAGACGATGCAAACGATCAGGTCACCCTGGGCGCAATCCTCGCCTTGGCCATCGTTGCGGCACTTGTGATATTCACGGGAGAAGGCAAGCAAGCCGCATTTGGTGGCGCCTTTGTTGTAGACACTTTTGCACGCGTCATGAAGGTCATGGCGCTGTTCGGATCTGCCGTTGCGATCGTGCTTTCAAGCCATTTCATGAAGCGCGTCGGCATGGCGCGATTTGAATATCCCATCCTTGTCATGTTGGCCACAGTCGGCATGATGATGATGATCTCAGCCAACGACCTCATAGCGCTCTACATGGGTTTGGAACTGCAATCCCTTTCGCTCTATGTGGTAGCAGCCATCAACCGCGACAGTGCAAAATCTTCCGAAGCGGGCCTCAAGTATTTTGTGCTCGGTGCATTGTCGTCCGGTATGCTGCTCTATGGTGCTTCCCTTGTTTACGGATTTACCGGGACGACGACATTCAGCGGGATTGCCGCAGCGCTCGGCGCCAGTGGCTCCGGCATCGGTTTGATTTTTGGCCTCGTCTTCATCGTTGCGGGCCTCGCGTTCAAGGTGTCTGCGGTGCCATTCCACATGTGGACGCCTGATGTCTATGAAGGTGCACCCACTCCTGTCACGGCGTTTTTTGCAGCCGCACCAAAAATTGCGGCAATGGCGTTGTTCATCCGGGTGATTGTATCTCCTTTCGGGGCTGTCGAACATGATTGGCAGCAAATACTCGTCTTCGTCTCCATTGCGTCGATGGTACTGGGTGCCTTCGCCGCCATTGGACAATCCAACATTAAGCGCCTGTTGGCATACTCATCCATTGGCCACATGGGCTTTGCCTTGGTGGGCCTGGCTAGTGGAAGTCAGGAGGGTGTGCGGGGTGTGATCGTTTACATGATGATATATCTCATCTCCACGATCGGCGTGTTTGCCTGTGTCATTGCCATGCGTCGCAAGGACCAGTACTTGGAGGACATATCCGATCTTTCGGGACTTGCCCGCAATAACAAGGGGCTTGCCTTTGTGTTGTCAATGCTGATGTTCTCACTGGCTGGCATTCCGCCACTTGCGGGCTTCTTTGGCAAGTATTTCGTGTTCCTAGCCGCGGTCCAGGCGCATCTCTACGCATTGGCAGTAATCGGCGTCATTGCCTCGGTGGTGGGGGCTTACTACTATCTTCGCATTGTGAAGATTATCTATTTTGACGAGCCGGTCGAAAAATTCGATGCGATCGACGGCGAGGTGAAGTGGGTGGCCTATGCCAGTGGAGCCTTTGCGTTGCTCTTCGTGGGCTTTGCGAATTACCTCGTCACCTTGGCAGAAGCCGCCGCCAAGTCACTCAATTGAAACTACCGACTGGCCATCGTGTCATCCACTTCGAACGGATTGACTCCACCAATTCCGAAGCGCGACGTCTGGTGGAGGTGGGGGAACATGGCCCAATCTGG
>JANMKJ010000486.1:0-3327 GCA_031371945.1 Rhodobiaceae bacterium | reverse complement strand
CAACATGTTTCACGGTACCATGCAGCCCCTGGCAGGCGCTTCCCGCTCCCTCGCCCAGCTCAGCGAGGACGGGCTGCTGCCGCGCTTCCTGGCGCTCCGGTCCAAAACCGATTGTCCGTGGGCAGCAACAGTGTTGACGGCCGGCATGGCAATAGTCTTCCTCATCATGGGTGACCCCATCTGGCTTATTGCGGCGGCAAACTTTACCTATCTCATTGCCGTGTGCCTGCCGAACGTTGCGGCGTGGCTGTTGCGGCGCGACTTGCCGCATGCAGAACGACCCTACAGGGCGCCTTGGGGGACCGTCAGCCTTGGCTTGTTTGCCTCGATGATTTGGCTGCTATCGGCCATCCTGGGCTTCCAGCAATTCGGGCTGCCTACGGTTCTCGTAGGGTTAGCCATGGCCTACTCCGGTGCCGGACTCTATGCCTGGCGCAAGATCGAAGACCGCGTGAGTGCTGGCCTGCCGGCACTCTCAGGCACACTCCACCTCAAACTCACGGGCGCCATGCTTCTGGTTCTGATACTGGATGGCGCAGGCTACGTGCTGGCCGTTGACAGCGTACCGGGCGATCGCAAAGCGCTGCTTGCCGCACTCGAAGACATTTTCGTGGCCGTGGCCCTCCTGACCATCACAGTTGGCCTGGTCATGCCAGGCATCATTGCACATGTGGCAACGCAGGTCAGCACTGCGGCCAAAAGGCTGACATCCGAAACTCTCCATGATTTTTCACGTGCCATGACGGCACTCGGCAAAGGCGACATCGAGCAAGCCTATGCCTCAATAAACATCCAGCCCGTTCTCATCCATTCGCGCGACGAGATGGGTGAAATGGCGGACAGCTTCAACCTCCTGCAGCGCGAGGTCGGACTTGCGGCCATGGGTCTCAACAATGCCCGCGAAAAGCTCTTCCAGGCACGAAGTGAATTGACGGCATCCTACGAAGCCATGGCTTACCGGGCCCATCATGATGCCTTGACCAACCTGCCCAATCGATTTGCATTTATGAAGCACCTTGACGAAACTTTTGAGCGGGCCGCCGAAAACCAATCAAGTTTCGCCATTTTCTGTCTCGATGCTGACAACTTCAAGGAAGTCAATGATGTCTACGGGCACACCATAGGCGACGAGTTGCTGTGTGAATTGGCACGCCGTCTTACCATTCAGTCGAAGGGTTGCTACATCGCGCGCATGGGCGGCGATGAATTCACACTGGTATCAAGCCGCGCCAGCCATCAGGCCGTTGAAGATCTCGGCATGCGACTTCTCGGGACCGTTGCCGACCTGTTCGAACTCGATAATCACCAGCTGCGCATTGGTCTCAGCATCGGCGTTGCCATCTATCCCAAGGACGGTACCGATCCTACCACCCTGCTGTCCAATGCCGATACTGCCCTCTACCGTGCCAAGGCCGATGGCCGCATGGACATGCGGTGCTTTGAACCGGAAATGGATGCCCATGCCCGCGAGCAGCACATGCTCACACTCGATTTGCGGTCCGCCATCGCGCGCGACGAGTTGATGCTGCATTACCAACCCCAGGCGGATATCAATGGCCATGTTTTTGGCTTCGAAGCCTTGCTGCGTTGGCGGCATGCAAAACTGGGCTATGTATCACCTCAGATATTCATTCCACTCGCCGAGCAAAACGGTCTTATCGTAGCCATCGGCGAATGGGTGCTGCGCTCCGCCTGCCGCGAGGCAGCCTCCTGGCCAACGACCAAATCCATTGCCGTCAACCTTTCACCCGTCCAGTTTCAGCATGGCAACCTGGTTGGCCTCATCCATTCCATTCTGCTGGAAACCGGCCTCGCCCCCTCCCGGCTGGAGCTGGAGATTACCGAAGGCGTGCTGATCAAGGACCAGACTACGGCCCTTTCCATCCTGCGTCGGCTGAAAACCCTCGGCGTGAAAATCGCCATGGATGATTTTGGCATCGGGTACTCTTCACTCTCGTCCTTGCAATCCTTCCCGTTTGACAAAATCAAGATTGACAGGAGTTTCATCCAGGGCGTCGAGACCGACGGTCCCTCCGCCGCCATCGTGCGCGCGATAATTGCGCTTGGCAGTTCATTCCGCATTCCGGTCATTGCCGAGGGTGTTGAAACGGAAGACCAGAGGATTTTCCTCAGGGTCGAAGGCTGCCTTGAATTGCAGGGCTACCTCATTGGCCATCCGGCCCCAATTTCGACCTACGCTGATCTGACCGGCAAAACACCAAATGCTGTGGCTATACCTTCATCCCTTCAGCACCTCGGCTGATACCGGCAACCCCGGTTCGCGAAACTTCCACGAGCCAAATGGGTAATATCAGACCAGTTCTAAGCCGCAGGCTTGTATTTTTGGACCTTCAGATTTTTGGCGACCTTACGTACCTGTGCAATATCAAACTGCAATTGCATTTTAAGAAGCAAATCCATGGAGACGCCAAAGGCCTTTTCAAGTCGAAGCGCCAGATCAGGCGAAAGACTTGCACGTTTATTCAAAACAGCGCTCAAAGCTGGACGCCCAACACCAAGTACCCGCGCCGCATCAGTCACAGAAAGACCATACTCGCCAATCACGTCTTCCCTGATAACTTCACCAGGATGTGCAGGACTAAAAATTTGCATGTTTAACCTCAATGATAGTCAACCAAATCCACGTCGTCGGCCCGCCCATTGGACCAAGTAAAAATGAGCCGCCAATTGCCACTCACCGACAAGCTCCAGTAACCTTTCCGGTTACCTTTCAAGGCATGCAGCCTCCAGCCGGGAATAGTTCCAAGTTCTTCTACATTCTCGGCGGCACCGAGCGCTGAAATCAAGAGTTTCAAACGCCCAATTGCATCGACAGGAAGCCCCTGCGTTTCACCTCGTTCAGCAAACCGACGAAGTGCCTTATGCCTTATAGTGCCGATCACTTCACAAGTGTACTCTGTTGCGCGACAGGAGTCAAACTGGGTAAGAGATTTTCATAGATTTTCGCTGAACGGCTCCGCGACGACTTGAAATTCATCTTCGTAGACAATGTAGCCTGGACGAGCCACAGATCTCTCATTGACGCTGAAACCGAGTTCAATCAGTATCGCTGATATTTCTCGCATCTTTGAAATATGCTGGTGGGCCGTATTTTTATACCATGATACTCACTTTGTATCGCGTTTGGATGCCCCTTTGCTCGACGAAGAATTAAATCGAGTAGGTTTTTCCAAATTCTTGGCGAACCAGTCTATCAAGTCACGCAGGAGATCATGACAATAACCAGGCAATTCTCCGTTGCGTACTAACGCATAGGCTACAACAAATAACCCATCAGGCAGACCCGTTGCTGAGTTTCGAGTCAGC
>JANMKJ010000456.1:0-5641 GCA_031371945.1 Rhodobiaceae bacterium | reverse complement strand
CTGCCGAGAATGTCTACAAAGGCAATCTCGGATCGGTCAACTACTACAGTGGTCCGGACCGCGGCAGCGAATTGCCAAATGCCGGACAGAACGTAAATTTGCGTTTGCCAAGCGGCAATCAACTCACCTGGGGCAACGTCGACTTCGATGTTAACCTGACCATTTCCGATGGGGCCTGCGACTTGGATGGCCAGTATTTCTTTGATATTTTTAATACTGACGGTTTTTTGGGCGACATTCCGCTGGTCAATTTCTCCTATGCGCCATACTTTGAAGTGCTGCCGCGGAAATACCGGTTCCGCATTCTCGCGGCCTCCATGTCGCGCTTCTGGAAGTTGGGACTATTCGATACCAACGGCAGACCTGTGGCAATCAGGCAGATCGCCAATGACGGCAACTTGCTTGTTAACCCGGTACCTTTGACCACGCTGGATGTCCAAGGCATTGCCGAGCGCTATGACATCATAGTTGATTTCTCAAATTTTTCCGTTGGCTCGAAGATACGAATGGCCAATCTCCTGCAAATGCGGGACGACGGACGGGGGCCCAAGGAATCTCTGTCGTACGCGGAAGCACTGAAGCGCGGCAAGGATGGCGACACCGTGCTGGGTGACATCATGGAATTCCGTGTCGTAGGCGAGGTGCAAAGCGTCGACAACCCTAGCTTCAAGCATACTATCGCAAACGCTTGTGGATATTACGACAAGAGCCAAGTTCCGACCGTACTCACCGAGCAGATCCCGATCGTAGCGCCTGTTCGTACGCGCGTCGTCGAATTCGGCAGGTCGGGTACGGGTGACTCCCGCGGTCCAAATGGCAAATGCGTACCTGATTGCCCGGAAACCGCCACGTTCCCATGGACCATCAAGATCAACGGCCAGGAAGCGCATTCGATGAATGCAAACCGGGTTTCAATGGTTATTCCGAAGGCGGGTGAGGTTGAACACTGGACTTATGTTAACGGCGGCGGAGGTTGGGACCATCCAATTCACCTGCACTTTGAAGAAGGTGTAACCATGAACCGTGGTAGTGCCCCAATCCCGGCGACTGAAAAACTTGTTCGTAAGGATGTGTGGCGTTTGGGTGCTTCAAACCGAGTGCAATTCCAAATCCAATTCGGCGAATATGGCGGTTCCTATGTGAACCATTGCCACAATACCGTTCACGAGGATTTTGCAATGCTGATGCGCATTCAACTCCTCACGGGAGTTAATGGCTCGCCGCAAACGATGATTACGCCGACCCCAAATCCAACGCCAGATGGCGTGGTTTTTACAACGCCCGAAGTTTTGCCGGAAGGAGTCCCCAACGGATTTAAGCTTGGTTAGGTGGCGGGGATTGACCCAAGGCAGAAAATTTTTACAAGCATGGCAGATGTTTTCGGGGGCTTTCATGAGGCTTAAGCGATCCGCCGATGTAAGGGCGCGTAGGAGTAGGACTAATGTTAGGTGGTGTTTTCCGACTATTTTCTATTGTGGCAGCGTTGGCCACATTTTGTGGGAGTGCGTCTGCCAATAATGTTTCGCCTTGGGGTGGCAACTATTTTCCAAATTTGCCGGTTGTCACCCAGGACGGAAAAACCCTGCAATTCTATGATGATGTGATCAAGGGCAAACAGGTCGTCGTAAGCTTTATCTATACCACGTGCCCCGACATTTGCCCATTGACCACGGCTCGCCTCGCGTTGGTTAAGGACCAGCTTGGTGATGCCATGGGCCGCGATGTGTTCTTTGTCTCAATGACGGTGGATCCCGAGAACGATACGCCGGAGAGCTTGAAAGCCTACGCGGACGCTTTCAAGACCGGTCCGGGCTGGCTCTTTCTGACAGGAAAACCCGAAGACATACGTGCCATCAACAGCAAATTCGGAAACCGCTCGCCGCTGCTCAGCGAGCATAAGATGGAAATTGTACTTGGCAACGATGAGACGGGGGATTGGCAGCGAGACACTCCATTCGGCGAGATCGCATCGGTGGTTTACAATATTCGTGGCATGAACCCTAAGCTGGCGACCCAAGCTACATCGGCGGACTCAAATGCCAATCCAGTCATTGTTTCTCCAAATCCGGGTGAGACACTTTTCCGCAAAATTTGCATGCCCTGCCATACGGTCGGGGTGGGCAATCGCGTTGGACCCGACCTTCTTGATGTAACGAACGTACGGTCAAACGAATGGCTGACCGCATTCATTATGAGCCCCGATAAATTGCGGAAATCAGGCGATCCGATTGCACTTTCATTGAGCGCCGAGTTCCCCGGGGTCAAGATGCCGGAATTGGGCTTGACCACCAATGATGCCAACGACCTCATCAGTTATTTGAAAGCGGCAACTGAACGGCTGGAACCGGCCAGCATGCTCGCATCCACAATTCAACAGCACGATCACACGGCGCACAAACATGACCACAGCAAAATGGCACCATCAAACTAGATGGGAGCAACACCACATGCGATCTATGCCTGCGACCCGACTTGCAGAAATGCTGGAGGCGTAGATGGCATCGACTATTTCATTCCCTAAGCTTGACATTGAGGGTCGTGCCGGTGGGTCAGCCGGAACCACTGCAAAGCCGGATCGTGGTGTGGGCCCCCTCAGTTCCAGCCTGCTTGAGGCGCTTCACGAAGATGGCATGCTGACGGACAGCCAATTGGCGCGCTTGCAAGAGGCAAACAACGCTACCGAGGAAACGCCAGTAAAACGAATTGAAAGGTTTGGATTTATAGATTCGAACATTTTGGCAGCCGCAGTATCCCTTCATTACGCACTTCCCATCGTTTCAGACGACCAGTGGGCGAAGGCTAACTCTCATGGTGGCAAACTGTCAGCTCGCTTCCTGCGTGACCGCAGGGTCCTGCCAATTGAGAAGGCTGGAGGAGGGTGGATTATAGCAACCAGCGACCCCGAGGACGTGGCGACACTTGCTGAGCTCAAAATTGCACTCGGCCAGTCGGCATTTGAATTGCAGATAGCGACAAGTAACCAAATTCTCGCCGCCATAGACCGCACCACAAGAGCCACCACACCGGAATCTCGTGGGTTGCCCGTTGATGCCGGCCGTACACAAATTGGCGATGACGAGATCGAACATCTAAGGGACATGGCGCTTGAAGCCCCTGTCATAGATTTTGTGAACAAGGTGTTCAGCGAAGCAGCGGCGGCTCGTGCCACTGATCTTCACCTTGAGCCGGCACGAGGCCGTCTGAATCTCCGCCGACGCATCGATGGCTATCTCACGAATATTGGAACGGTCGCTCCCGAGTTTGGTCGCGCCGTGGTCTCCCGCATCAAGATACTCTGCAAACTCAATATCGCCGAACGACGCCTGCCGCAGGATGGCCGCGCCAGACTGATGATCGAGGGGCGCGAGTTCGACGTCCGAGTGACAACAATGCCGACCGCCCATGGTGAAGGCATGGCGCTGCGCTTTCTGGGCAGCTCGCAAGAACTTCCACAAATTGACAACCTGGGGCTCAATGCAACCGATGCGGCCGCACTCAAGTCTGCCATACAGTCACCTAACGGCCTTGTGATTGTCACAGGACCCACGGGAAGCGGCAAGACAACGACTTTGGCTGCCGTGTTGAGCCGGTTGAATGAGCCAAGCCGTAAGATTGTGACCATTGAAGATCCGATTGAATATCAGATCGACGGGGTCAACCAGGTTCAGGTGAAAAGTGAAATCGGCCTCACCTTCGCCAGCACGTTGCGGTCGCTTCTGCGTTTCGATCCTGATACGATCATGGTAGGCGAAATGCGCGACCCCGAGACAGCAAGGATCGGGCTGCATGCGGCATTGACAGGTCATCTCGTCCTGACAACACTTCACACCAACTCCGCATCGGCAGCAGTACCCAGGCTTTTGGATCTTGGCGTTCCCAGTTATTTAATCGCATCGACATTGCGCTGCGTTGTGGCCCAGCGTCTTGTCCGTAAACTTTGCCCCCATTGCAAGATGCCTCATCACGATGTGGCAGGTGCGGTTACAGAAGTCTTCGCAAATTCGCGCAATGATCTGAAAATTCCAAAGAAATTGTGGAAGGCCAAGGGTTGCAACCATTGCAGCGGTAGCGGTTACCACGGTCGGATTGCGATATTTGAAGTTCTCGTCATCGACGACACCATCAGAAGGCTGATTGTTCCGACTGTGGCCGCCGGCGACATTGCGGCAATTGCGAAAACTGTGGGTAGCGGATCGATGATAAGCGACGGACTGTCGAAATGTGGTCAGGGCCTCACCACACTCGAAGAAGTCGCCCGCGTAGCGCTGAGCGAGTAGGGGTTCGGCAATGGTCAGCTTCAGGTATTCAACCATCGATCCCGCCGGCAAGTGGGAGTCTGGTGTAATCGAGGGCCATGATCGCGGTTCGGTTCTGGCGCGTCTTAATGATTTGGGCCATCACCCTGTCGAAGTGATTGAAAGCACGGTCAATAGGCCAGTTGCGAAAGTCTTTACGGTGTGGTCACGCAGCGTGAGCTATCAAGACGTCACGTCGTGGTGCCGCGAATTGGGTTGGCTGCTGCGGGCCGGAATGGACCTTAACGACGGTCTCGAAATCCTTGCTGCTGGGCACGGCACAGCCCGCCTGGGTCCACTCTGCGTGGCCATCAGATCCGACATACGCAAGGGAAAACAGCTGCATGACGCCATGGCCGCCACCAATATGTTTTCGGCTGATATTGTCAGCATGGTGGAAGTGGCAGAAGCCACTGGCACCTTGCCTGTTGTACTTGAGCGGATAGCGCAATCACGCGAACACATGGAGAAAATGCGCGAACGCGTCACCTCGGCACTTATCTATCCTGCACTTCTGGTTACGATAGCCATAGTGGCGGTTTCATTCATCATGTATTTCATCGTACCGACCCTCAAGAATGTTATCACGGGAACGGGCGGTCCCATTCCGGAAGGTGCCCGACTTGTCATTGATATTTCGGATTGGTTGATCATCCATGGCAAGTTGTTGCTGGCTCTTGGTCTAATTGCAGTCGCCGCAGCGATTGCGGGATCGCAGTTTCGCGTGGTGCGCGAAGCAGCTTACACATTGGCAACCTACGTCCCCATTCTCGGCAAACTTCTCCGCAGCGCAATGGCCATCCAGTTCTGCAGGACACTGGCTACGTTACTTGAGGCAGGCGTGAGCCTCGCGGAAAGTCTAAGGCTCATGAAGTCTGGATCATCGAGCCCGGAAATCAGGGTAATACTCGACCAGATGGAAGGTGCATTGCGTGTGGGTGGAGACTTTGTTGAGCCGCTGGCGCGTTCGCGCATTTTTCCGGTGGTGCTTTCGCGAATGCTTCATGTGGGCCATGAAACCGGGAACTTCACACCAAGCCTTTTGCAGGCAACAGAAATGCAACAGGCCCAGTTTGCCCGGTCGATTGAGCGCGCAATGGCGCTGCTGGAACCCATCATCATATTGCTGCTCAGCGTATTTGTCGGCTCGATCATCATCTCGCTGATGGGTGCAGTCATCAGCATGAACGACCTTGCCTTGTAGATCGGATTAGAAACATGAATACCCTACATCGCAATCATCATACCGGCAGAAAGCCGCCCGAAGGCCGTGCATTTGATCGAGAGAGTGGCTTCACGCTCGTCGAGCTGCTGGTGGTGATGGTAATACTGGTCCTGCTGGCGGG
>JANMKJ010000104.1:0-5434 GCA_031371945.1 Rhodobiaceae bacterium | reverse complement strand
GGCAATCCGCCAAGTGGCGTGGAGCTGGTGGAAATCTCAAAGGACGGTACCTTCTATGCCACCTTTGAAAACGGAACGCGCATTGCGGTCTATCGGATCCCGCTGGCCACCGTCACCAGCCCAGACAACATGACGCCGCTGACGGGCAACGTGTTTTCAGCAACCCATTCCTCGGGCGATGTTGAAGTAGGATTTGCCGATACGGCCAATTTTGGCTCGGTTCTTTCAAGCACCCTGGAACAATCCACTGTTGACCTTGCAAACGAGCTCACCACCATGATCGACTCGCAGCGCGGTTACTCGGCGAATTCGAAAGTGTTCCAGACCGGTGCTGAACTCATGGATGTACTCATCAATCTCAAGCGGTAATTCCTAACGCACAAGCAATGTGAGTTATAAGATGGCGTCACTCTCTACAGCATTAAATCTCTCGAGATCCAGCCTTACAACTGTGTCGGGGCGGACTGCGGTTGCATCACGCAACATTGCCAATGTTGGCAACGTGGATTACTCGCGCAAACTTGCTGTGGTGACGTCGCTCGCAAGTGGTTCGATAGCCATCTCCAGCTATAACCGCACTGCTGACAAGCTATTGCTCGATAAATTGTTGACGGCAGCCTCAAATTCAGCGGCCAGCAAATCAGTGTTGAACAGTCTCAAGACGCTGAGTGAAACGGTGGGCGATCCCGAGCAGGCGAGCTCACCTGCAGGCATGATGGGCAAATTCCAGACAGCCCTGCATACCTATGAACAAAACCCCTCAGACCAGACACTGGCCCAGAATGCCGTCAGGTCGGCCGGTGACCTGGCACGCTCCTTGAATTCAGCCACGGCCGTTATCCAGGATGTACGCAAGCAAGCCGATGCCGGGATGTCGGAGTCAGTTGACCGGATCAACAATCTGCTGCAGCAGTTCAAGGTAGCCAACGACGCGATCGTGCGGGGCTCCGGGAATGCGGAAGACCTGGCAGAAAATCTCGACACCCGCGACAAGACCATGAAACTACTCGCCGAGGAGATCGGCATTCGTTCGGTAACGCGCGCCAATAACGACATCGCGCTTTTCACCGATAGCGGAGTTACATTGTTCGAAACGGTTCCACGAACCGTTGCCATGAATCCCACGGCGACGATGACCGCCGGTGCCAGTGGCAATGCGGTTTATGTAGACGGCGTAGATGTGACCAGCCCCAATAGTTCCATGGCGATCCGTTCGGGAAATCTCTTTGGCCTTGCCAAGATTCGCGACGATGTGGCCGTGGTTTATCAATCCCAGATGGACGAAGTCGCCCGTGGCCTGATTGAAGCATTTTCTGAATCGGACCAAAGTGCGCTTCCAGCCTTGCCGAATGCCACTGGCCTGTTCAGCTATACGGGTTCTCCCGCGGTACCAGCATCGGGGGTGGCAATTGCCGGACTGGCTGGTGAAATTCGCATCAATGCTGCCGTTGACGCAACCCAGGGCGGACAGGCTTCACGCTTGCGCGACGGTGGCATCAATGGCGCTGCCTATAACTACAATGCCTCCGGCGCTGCAGGATTTTCAGCAAGGCTCACCGTACTCATTGATTCACTGAGTGCGAACCGCAACTTTGATCCGGCAACCCAACTTGATGCGCAGGACAGCCTGATGTCCTTCGGCACGGCCACGTCCGGCTGGCTGGAGGCGTCGCGGCAGCAGGCAACTTCAGCTTCTGAACTGCAAACAACCCTAAAATCGCGTTCTGCGGATGCGCTCCAAAGGGTGAATGGTGTCAACCTCGATGATGAAATGGCCGTCATGCTTGAGCTTGAGCGCACCTACCAGGCGTCGGCGCGGCTGATTTCCACGGTCGACAAGATGCTGCAGGCCCTCCTTGAAATGACTGGTTAGCGCCATGACAATTTCAACCCTTTCACTCCTCAGTGCGCCACGGCAATCAATTTATGAAGCCCAGCGGAAGATGGCTGATGCACAGGTTGAGCTTTCCACTGGCCGCCATGCGGATGTGGGGCTCTATCTGGGTGGTGCCACGAAGGATGCCATAACACTGCGAAACGGCATCGATAGAAACCAGTCCATTATCGACATGAATGGCATGGCCGCAGCTGAGCTTGATCTCACGCAAACCTCCCTTTCCGCCCTATCTGACCTTTCGCACCAATTCTCGGCAACGCTCATTGGTGCGCGAAATGCCGCGAATGGCCAGGAAGTCGTCAAGGCGGCCGCAAAATCCGCATTGGAAAGCTTGAACTCGATTCTCAACACGACACATGAGGGCAAACACATCTTTGCCGGCATCAACACCGATGTGGCCCCATTGCAAAACTATTTCTCGACGCCGCCGTCTTCGGGGAAATCGGCCGTCGATGCCGCGTTTCTTGCAGAATTTGGAACCAGCCAGGGTGGGGCTGGCGTAGCCTCCATCACGCCCGCGCAGATGGACACTTTCCTCAACGGCAACTTTGACGCCCTGTTTACACCAGCGGCATGGTCAGCGACGTTCTCAACGGCGTCCGACCAGAACCGCATGGCAAGACTGGACACAGGTTACAGCACTGAAGTTTCAGCCAACGCCAATGAAGTGGCATTCCGTGAATTGGCCAAGGCCTTCACCATGGCGTTGGACCTTGGAAGCGGGTCATTGAACCAGGCGACCTTCGAAAAGATCGTGGACAAGGCTGTTGCCGTTTCGGCCACCGCGGCCAAGGACCTGGGCGTGATTGAGGGCAGGCTCGGAACGGCACAGAATGCCATCTCCGATTCAACCCGACAGCTGCAAAGCCGCAATGTGATCATGAACAAGGAAGTTGTGCTGCTTGAGGGTGTTGACCAATACGAGGTTTCAACGCGGGTCAACATACTGACCACGCAGCTTGAGGCTTCCTATTCGATTACGGCACGAATCAACAAGTTGAGCTTGATGAATTATCTCTAACCAAGTCAGGATTGAATAAGGACGATCATGCACCGCGCACTTTATGCAGAAATTCAAGACGACTCACTGGCCGACGCACGCGACCGGGAACGGCAGGCGATAGAGAGATCAATCAACCTCCTGAACACCGCGAAGGAAAACGGCGTGGGTTCGCGCCAGGCGGTTGAGGCCCTGCACTATCTCGACAGGCTATGGAGCCTTCTCCTGGATGACCTCGCCAACGCCGAGAACCGCCTGCCGAAGGAACTGCGCGCCAGCCTCATTTCAATAGGCATATGGATACTTCGGGAAATCGAGGACATCCGGACCGAACGGCAGCGGAGTTTCACCGGATTGATCGATGTATCCGAGATCATCTGCAAGGGCCTGGGACCCAACGCCTGATGCAGATACATCTCAAAAAAGGTGAAAAGATTTACATCAACGGTGCTGTCATCAGGGCCGACCATCGCTGTTCTCTTGAACTGCTCAACAATGTGACATTCCTGCTGGAAAACCATGTGATGCAGGCGGAAAAAGCCGATACCCCGTTCAAGCAGATATATTTCGTGGTCCAGACCATGCTGATAGATCCGGAGAACGCCCATATCACCCGTGAGCTCTATTGGCAGCTATCGGGCTGCCTGCACACCACGACTGATGATCCCCAGCTTATCAAGGGCCTGGTTGATTCGGACGGATGCGTCAAAAGTCAGCGCTATTTCGATGCGTTGAAGGTATTGCGCGGATTGTTTGATGCTGAGGAGAAGTACATCGGGAGTGCTGCTGCAGAAAATACCATGACTGACAAACGCAAAGAGGTGGCATGATGAGTGTGGAAAGTGTAACGGCAACCGGTTCAGCTGCATCGACGGCCGTATCGGACGCGAGAAAGGCGAATCTCAACTATGACTCATTCCTCAGGCTGCTGGTAGCGGAAATGAAAAACCAGGACCCAACCGCGCCCAAAGACACTTCGCAGTATTTGGCGCAACTCGCCTCATTCTCCGCCGTGGAGCAGGGGGTGAATACCAATAAGAAACTTGATTCCATGATGACGTCGATGCAGCTTTCACAGGCTCATTCGCTGATCGGCCGGACATTGACCGGGACGGATGGCAGTTTGATTGGCACCATAAAATCCATTGAAATAGGACAGGCCGTATCGACCGCTGTCCTGGAAAATGGCGACCGCGTTGTGCTGACCGCCGGCATAACCATAGGATGATCCATGAATGAGGTTGATGCGCTTGAGCTGGTTCAAGCGGCAATTTGGACCATCATTGTAGCCGCAGGTCCCGCTGTCGGGCTTGCCATGATCCTTGGCATTGTCATAGCGCTGATGCAGGCTGTGACCCAGATCCAGGAAGTGACCCTCACGTTTGTCCCGAAGATCCTGGCAGTTTTTGCCGCCATGCTGATGACGGCACCGTTCATTGCATCGCAGATCTACACCTTCAGCGAACTCATATTCCAGAGAATTGAAAAGGGCTTTTAGCAACACCTGGTCCGGACAACTTCGGACAAGCTCCCTCTGCGATGAAATTGCCAGTGAGGAACGGTAATTCATGACCAGTGTAGCGATTCGGGAAGCAAACCTGCAGCAGATGAAGACGGGGCGAGACTTCGGTTTTGCCATTTGTATCGTCGTTGTCCTCACGGCATTCTTCCTGCCGGTACCGGCCTTCCTGATTGACATAGGACTTGCGTTCTCCATTGCCCTGTCGGTACTCATCCTGATGGTCGCGCTGTGGATCGCAAAGCCGCTGGACTTCTCGGCGTTTCCTACGGTTCTATTGCTCGCCACATTGCTCCGGCTGTCACTCAATGTGGCGACGACGCGGCTAATTCTGTCGCACGGAAACGAAGGCTACAATGCAGCTGGCCACGTTGTAGGCGGCTTTTCACGGTTTGTGATGAATGGCGACTTTGTCATTGGCGTCATCGTGTTTACGATCCTGCTGACGGTTAACTTCCTTGTCATCACCAAGGGCTCGACCCGTATCGCGGAAGTGGGCGCCAGATTCACATTGGATGCCATTCCCGGAAAGCAAATGGCCATCGATGCTGATCTTTCTGCCGGGCTCATTGACGAGAAGGAAGCACGACAACGGCGATCGGAGTTGGAACAGGAGAGCGCGTTCTTCGGTGCCATGGACGGTGCCTCGAAGTTTGTGCGCGGCGATGCAATTGCGGGGCTGATCATCACCGGGGTCAACGTTTTTGGTGGCATTGTTATCGGTGTCACGCGCCACGGCTTGACCCTGAGCGAAGCCGCCGATGTCTATACCAAGCTCTCCATCGGAGGCGGCCTGGTTTCGCAGATTCCGGCCCTCATCGTTTCCCTCGCGGCGGGCCTGCTGGTTTCGAAGGGTGGCAACAAGGGATCGGCCCAGGAAGCCATCGTCAGCCAGCTTGGCGGATATCCCCGGGCGTTGACTGTTGCGGCATCACTGATGGGGCTGATGTCGCTCATGCCGGGCCTGCCATTTGTGCCGTTTGCATTTCTGGCGGGTGTCATGGCGATCGCGGCCTAT
>JANMKJ010000368.1:0-2275 GCA_031371945.1 Rhodobiaceae bacterium | reverse complement strand
CCCTGGCCGCGGATGAACCCGGCCATGGTCTTGTCGATATCGGTGGCGATTGTCCGGATGGTCACCGTATGGTCACGCGGCAGCCAGCCATCGACCTTGGCCACCAGGTGATCCCAGTCGGCGAGGAGATAGAAAGCCACGATGGGAGTGACGACGAGAAGTGAAATCACGTTCACCAGGGCCAACCCGCCGGACCAGATGGAGGCAACCAGTGTGGCAATCCAACCCGCCGCCTTGCCAGCAATATCGGAAATCGAGCCTTGGATATCCGTGCCCGACTTGGCGATGGCGTCTTTCACCCAGACCGGCGCCACCTCATTGAAGCGTGCCAACAATGATTGCAGAAGCGAAGGCATGTCACTGGCAAATTTTACAATCTGGTCACCAAGGATGGGAACGACGAGCAGCCCGATCAAGACCAGCACAAGAATGCTGAGGATGAGGATGCAGAGGGTGGCCAGAATGCGTGGCAGGCCAAGGCGTTCGAGCGCGTCGGCAACCGGGTCCAGAAAATAGGCGAGTACAAGCCCGGCGATGAACGGCAGCAAAATCGGGCTGAGCAGCCATAGGACGAATATCATCAGGAGAAATGAAGCAATCCAGAATGTAACCTGCTTTTGCAATGTCATTGGTGAATTACCCTTGCGCGCCATTGGCCATGTGTTGCAACCAGTCCCGCATATATAGGGCCCCGGACCCAAAGGTCAAAATTGCGACTGCCACATAGCCCACGTATTGCAGGGCCAGGAGGTCAACCCGCAAGCCAAGGACACCCAGCACAAATCCTGCCAGAACGATTTGCCCCGCGGTATTCACCTTGCTGGCCATCGAAGGCGCCACGATGATGGGCTTGTCCAGAACCCATGACAAAATCACGGCACCGACAATGAGCACATCCCGGGTGACCACCAGAATGACGAGCCAGGCAGGCAGGAATTTCAAAAGCCCAAGCGAAACATAGATCGAAACCAGCAGCGCCTTATCGGCGATGGGATCGAGGTAAGCGCCAAGCTCCGTGCGCTGGTTAAAGCGGCGGGCGATATATCCGTCCACGCCATCACTTATGCCCGCCAGGAGGAACGCCACGAAGGCCAGCGCAAACGCCCCCGAAATGATCAGCCACACGGTGACAGGCACCAGAAGAATGCGGCCAATGGTGATGAGATTGGGCAGGTTCATGGTTGATCAATACGTGGGTTGTATAACCCAGGTCCCCCCAATTTGTGTCATTTGCAGTCCCGCGGCCTGCATCGAGCTCTGGGTAATTTCAAGGCTGCCCACATACATCAAGCGCACCACCGCGCCATTTGCGGCAAGGGCGGAAACGTCTACCCCGATCACGCCCGGGGTCGCCAGGATGCGCGAGCGGATGCCGTTCCACTCGGAGGGGCTGGTGAACGGGACCGATACCGGGATGCTGTGGGATGCGTTTGCCTCCAACTCGTCTTTTTGCGCCTGGGCCTGGGCCGCCAGCCTGTCCTTGTCGGATTTGAATTTTTCGATCATCACCGCATGGATGCGGGTTGCCGCCAATTGGGCCGAGGCTTCGAGGGTACCGCCGTCGGCCGTATAGACCTTGTCAAATTTCATCGTGCCAAGCTCGGACTCACCGGTGATCACTGCATGAATGCCATTGCCTTCGGCCGCCTCGCCAACGGCGACCAGGACAGTGCGCACGTCATAGCGCCGCCGCAACACCTCGAGCTTGATGGGGTTGAGGTCGAGAACATCCTGAGCTGTCACCGCGCTTACATCTTCCGCATCACCGACGGGAACGATGAGCGGCACCTGTGATTGCTCGGCATGCAGGTTGCGCCAGGTCGCAAGCCACAGGTTGTCTTCCCACAGCTTGACGCCTTCCGCAGTTTTCCACAGCGGCAACAGCAGCATGGGCTTGGATTGCTCCTGCACCACGACATTGACGCCATATTTCTCAAACAGGTTGCGGATCTTGGTGGGCAGGAAACGCACGGTGAAGCGACCGATATAACGCCCCGGACCCGTACTCTCCTGTTCGATGGAAAGCGACTTGAGCAGCGGCAGCACGTCCTTGTCTTCGAGCTTGGCAATTTCGGCCGCCATTCCCGGATTGCCCAGCTTGTTGGCCAGCATGACGATGGCCTTCATCTGGACCTGAACCAGCGCCAGGTTCTTGGCCGTGGTGGCATCCTTGTCGGTGACATCCACGTCCACGCCCTGGACGGCGAAAATGTTGGTTTCCACGGGCCCTGCCGCATGGGCTGCAAGCGAAAAGCCAAGCATGATCAGGGTGGCC
>JANMKJ010000357.1:0-6696 GCA_031371945.1 Rhodobiaceae bacterium | reverse complement strand
CGTTCTAGAAGGATTTTACCAGCGTCGCCGGACTTTTGAATCGGGAGTAGACTTGGTCAGCCAGGGTCAATTTGGGCAACTTGCCTATATTCTGGCTGACGGTTGGGTATGCTCCTATAAGCTGCTCCCCAGTGGGGCCCGGCAGATTGTGGATTTTCAAATTCCCGGCGATTTCCTCGGCTTGCGCAGTGTTTTGTTCCGAACCTCCGATCACAACGCGGCGTCCATGACCAAGGTCGAGATCTCGGAGGTTTCGCCAAATGACTTGCTGGTTGCCTTTGCCGAGACGCCGCGGCTGGCGACGGCGGTGCTGTGGGCTGCCTCGCGCGACGAGGCGATGGTGGTGGAACACCTCGTCAGCATTGGACGGCGCAACGCGATGGAGCGGACGGTCCATTTCCTGCTGGAATTGGGGGCCAGGCTAACACTGGTCGGGCTTGGCACCAGGAAGGGTTACGCCTGCCCCCTCTCTCAATACATGCTAGCCGACGCCTTGGGGCTAACGTCGGTGCATATCAATCGGATCCTGCGACAGTTGCGTGAACAAGGGCTCCTGACGTTTCGCAATGGCCAAGTTGTATTTGACGATTTTGAACGGCTGGTCGAGCTGGCCGATTTCGACACGTCATACCTGGACCAGGACGGCCCCTTGCTGCGGTAGGGCCTGTGGCGTTAGCGGCCCATGTCTTCCGCGATTTGTCTTATGGGCTGAACCTGTCCTATTACAGCGGGTGTCATGGGTATCTCGGTAAAATTCCGCTGTGTGTTCACCGGTTCAATCACGCTTACGCTGGTGTTCAATGTCACCAGAACCATTATCGCCGCTGCCAAAACCGCAGCTGATGTAAACAGAAATCCGAGATTATGGCTCGCCCTGCCCTTCTGCACGGACCTTATATATTCGCTTTCCATCTTTTCGAAGTCTCGTCGAAAATGATCCGAGTACGCCAAGGCAACCTCCACAATTCTCCTTATAGACGGAACGAAACGCAGGATTTTCCATTTGGTTCCATCACTTCAGCCTAGCCGATAGTCATTGGCCCACAGCAGTTGACTGATCCAAAAAAACCTAAACCATTTGAAATCCCTGAACACTAATTCAGGTTAGCGTTGACTTTTGATCTGCGAATTCAAAGAAAGCTTATCCGCCATCGCTCTTTTGACCACGCGCCACAATCTGCAGTGCACCATCCATTAAAGGCCGCTGCAGTTTCACCGCAGCCTGGGTTGGCGCTGTCATCCAGGTATCGATTTCTTCTGCGGTGGTCAGGATGACTGGCATGGCTTTGGAATGGATCACACCAACTTCCTTGTTTGGTTCCGTGGTGAGAAATGCAAAGAGATCATTTGTTGTCTCGCCTTCCCTGACTTTGCGGACTGATTTCCATTGGGGCGTCCATATGCCGGCAAAGAAGGCCAACGGCCGATCTTCCCCCAGGCTGAACCACACCGGGGGCTTCGAGCCATCAGGCAGCACCTCATTTTCAGAGAAGCTGGTGAAAGGCACCACGCAGCGGTTCTCAATGCCAAGCCAGCGGCGCCAGTGGGGCGATGCCGTGTTGCGGATATTTGTAATGCCAGGGTCAGAGTTTCGCCCCTTGAGTGCAAATATAGGAGATGGCATGCCCCAACGGGCCATGGCCAGTTCCCGGCTACCTTGGTTGTTTCTCACAATGGGAGCCATGTAATCCGGAAACACGCCTGGCAACGCCGGCAGGTTTCCAGTCATATCCTTGATGAACCTGGCCAACTCGCGCATGGACGTCTGGTTCGACGTGATCGAATAAAGGTTGCACATGGGGTCCAGCCAAGCATGGGGTTGCACCACGCGCAAGGCGCGCTCGCCGGGAAAGGGCTGGGCGCCACGGACATTCAAAGAAATGCTTGGAGCCGATAACGTCGTTGTCATATCACCGCAACAACTGCACCTGAAGCTTTTGCGGATGGTGGCAACCACCTCTGCCGTAAAGCCCCAGCGAATGGCAAGCGGAACCAGGGGACACGCAACGCTGTGCATGCAGTCCCAATTATTACAGTGCACCCAAAACCACCTCTCACCCGACTCGAGCAATCGGCCGAACGTCGCAATGGGTTGAGTGGGGCCCCGGTATCTCTTGTAGTGCTTAAGTGTCCTTTCCACAGCTTCGCCATCCCCGACAAACAGGCTTCAGATCACAAAAACAGATTTGGGATTCAAGTCTTATGTTCTTGTTATGTTCCATCGTAGCGCGTGGAGTCAACGAGAAATTTATTCTTTCCCATGACTGGCCTCTACGGGTGGGAACACCTGACGGAACTTCATGCGGTGATGATTGTTGTACAGCAATAGGCTGGCCAATTCCTCCGAAGTTTCAACGAGGCTGCGAGGATATGATCGGCCTGTTGCCGGGCGTTCCTTGAAGTTGAAGTTGGCTGACGTTTAACACGCAACCGACTCACATCAGGGGATGCCCGGCGGCCTTTTTAGCCGTGGTCAAAAGCATTGAAACCTTCAGCCACCGCTTACATTGCTTTTATGTTCGGTATACGTGTTAACCGGACAAGACGGCGGAGGAAATGCAATGATTTTTTGGCTTCTCATTGCAGCCAACGAAATGGCAGTCGAGTCCTTACAACGTCCGTGGGCCGTTCATTTCCGTGAGAGGAACCGTAATGTCCCAGAACGATTAATCAAATGAATTATTCCCCGTTCGCTGCTTGCGGCTTTTTTCACTAGACTCCTCATTTTTATTGGATCCGTTACCGCGGGGCAAAGTGCTCACCCCACCCCTCATGGTAGCTTTGCCACTCTTGATGTGGGCCTTATCCAATTTCGCTTCTGAAGATTTTCATTTCATCGCTGAAACGTCCGTCCAGCACATCTAATCAAATCTGACATTTTAGAATCTCTCTCATCCGCATCGGTACAAGCGTGCTGTTCGAAACAATCTGAAAAAAACCTGGCACCCGAAGGTGCCAAGGCATTTCAACTATTGGACTAAATGTTGCGGTCTAAACTATCTTCTTGATCATCTTCGTCATCCTGTACCACGTCAGGGCCGGAGATCGAGTTTGTTTCCTCTGAAAAAGGTATGAAAGGACGCTCCTCGTCGTCTTCAATTTCCTCTTCGTCGTCGATATCTTCATCATCTTCCTCGCCAATAACCGGCACATCATCCAGGGTTTCGCTATCGCTGGGTTGGACAGCGCGTCCAGTGCGGGGGTCGAGAACTGCATCGTAGCCAGTATCGTGTGTCATCGCTCATACTCCTTGATAAATTGAGTGTTAAGTCAGCAAAGGATATAGCCGTTACTCGGCCGCAATTTGGGCTAGGTTCTCAACGGAAGACTCGGCAAGTTCCTGGAGGTCTTCGTCAGTTTGTTGCTCTTCATCCAGCGTTTCCTGCAGAAGCGTGGCAGCCGCATCAAACCCCAATTGCATTGCCAGGAGTTTCAGCGTGCCATAGCGGGCGATTTCATAGTGTTCGACCGCCTGGGCAGCACCTATGAGGGCTGCATCCAAAGCTTCGCTACCTTTGTATTCCGACATGATCTCCGAGCCTTCTTCGATGATGCCGTTAATCGCGGGGCAATTCTTGCCGACGGGCTTTTCGTCAATAATGCCGAAAACCTCAACGAGACGTTCAACTTGATTTTCAGTTTCGCCGCGATGTTTCGCAAAGGCTGCCCTGAGTTCCTCGTTTTGAGTCGCCTTTTCCATTTTCGGCAGAGCGGAAAGAATCTTTTTCTCTGCGTAGTAGATGTCCTTCAGACTGTCGTGAAACAAGTCATGCAATGTTTTGTCGGCCATGGGTCTCTCCCCTGTTTGATGGTTGTGACGAAGGGCTCGGCCCTTCCTGCAAGCTCCAATCAATGGCACATCACAAAGTTCCCCGGACACGATCCAATTTTGAGGAACGTTCCATGATTCAAGGCAGCTGGAACCTTCCTGTCATTGCAACGTTGTTGCTTTGATCGGGTAGGACCAGACTAAATGATTAAACTCTTGCCAGAAATTGCTGATGCCGGATTCCTGAGAGGAATTGGCATAATAATGGTAGTGACAACCCTGGCCATTGGGGCACTGCTGATCGGGTCGCTTCCGCCGCGCTCGGGCAATCTTGCGATCGAGGCAGTGTCTGTACTCCCGTTGTCAATCGCTTCTGAACAACTTTCCCCCCAAGCCCAAACCACAGGTGAACCATGAGCATTCTTTGGACAATTGTCATTGGCTTCGTTGCAGGCGTTGTTGCCAAGTTTCTTATGCCGGGACCCAATGAACCCTCGGGATTTGTTTTAACTACAATACTCGGAATCGTTGGCGCATTCGTCGCCAGTTTCCTGGGCCAGGCCCTTGGCTGGTATGGCCCCGGAGAAGGTGCCGGCTTGATTGGAGCTGTGGTCGGAGCCGTCATCGTATTGGCGGCTTGGGGTGTCTTGGCGAAAAACCGGATCGGCTGATCGCCAGCTCTGCCTGATCCGCCTGGAAAAACTACATTCAGTCAGGCTGCAATGTTTCCAATATCGGGGGTCGATGTGTGCAATCGCGAATGGATGATCACAGTCGGACAATGCGCCCTGGCTGCAATATTTCGCGTTATGGAGAACTTCCAATTATCCATCATTCCGAGCCCCGAATTAGACCCCACGACGATGTAGTCGGCCTTTTGAATAGCACCCTCCAGAAGAATACACCTCGTAACATCGATGGCATTCCGGGTAACGCATTTGACATCATAGACTCCCCTTGCACGCGCCCTGAGCCGGGCCTGCATGAAATACTCCTCAATAAAACTTTCATCCCATCGCAAAATCAGTGCACCTCGGCCAGGCAAGACAGCTGGATTTACCATGCAAAAAATCAATGACGAGGAGGAAGCCCGCGCCATTTCTATCGCATGGGATGCAGCCCACCCAGAGTGTTCCTGATCATCGATGGCGCAAAAGATTTTAATCATAGCCGGAACTCTCGTCCGGATGCCCGGTCGCTTTCACCAGTAATGGAGATTTCGTCTTAAAATGTTGGAGGGCAAAAATAGTTCCAAGTGTCGCCCGCAAAACAGCGGGTCGCGCTTTGCAACAACAAGAATCCAATTGGGTACAAGCCGCGCCTGCCTCGTAATCAACCGAAAGTTGAAAAGCATCGACTGTTGGTGGATAACGGCTAAAAAAGTGGTTTGCGCCCCGCATTTTTAACCAACAATGAGAATGGAAGCCAAGGTCGCGTGTTTGTGACTGTAAGGTGTTGATAAGCTGTGCCAAAATGATAGGGTCTGTTAAGAGTAGGTTAATACCTTGAACAATCCGGCGCTACGGCTCGAAGTGCGGCAACGCGAAGGTACGATAGTCAAACGGCCTAAGGCAGGTGTCGTTTGACTGCGCGCGTTCGCCTTGCGGTTATTGATGATCATCCCTTGATGCGGGCCGGCATTGAGCACTCACTTGGTCGCGAAAACGATTTTGAAATCGTTGCCAGTGGAGAAAGTGCCGCTGACGCCATAAAAATCGCGATGGAAGTAACGCCGGATGTCATGCTCCTTGATCTCAACATGCCGGGTGGCGGATTGGCAGCAGCGCGCGCGATCCGGACTAATCACCCACAGATTCAGATTTTCATACTGACCGTATCAGAGCGGCACCAAGATGTGACCGACGCGCTCTCGGCTGGCGTGCGGGGTTACATCCTGAAAGGCATCAGCGGCCCTGACCTTGTGAGAACAATGCGGTCCACGACTGCAGGGGAAACTTATATTACGCCTGAATTTGCCGCACGGCTGCTCATTACCCACCCGGCAAAAAGACGTGGGACAATGAATATCGCGGAGGCATTCCAACAACTCAGTGCCCGCGAGGAGGAGGTCCTCAAGGAACTTTCCCTGGGCTATTCGAACAAGGAAATTGCGGGGAAGCTCGACCTTACGGAAAAAACTGTCAAACACTACATGAGTCGTATTCTGCACAAGTTGAGCGTAAGCAACCGGGTCGAAGCTGTGGTCGCATCGCGGCGCAATATTAACAGGCATTAGAGCGCCCACCGTTGAAGAGTTTTGTCAAAAGAAAAACAAGTCGATCGAGGGAACAGTCTGTATCTGTTGGTATATCCAGACCAGCCAAACGGCAGGCGCTAAAAATGCGCCAAATGGCAAGCGCGTCGTGCGCGATATGCCCCGCTGTCCGATCATCGCTATGAATACTGCAACCAGGGCGGCAATTGACGCCAGCAACAGCGTTGCCGAAAGTTCGCCTGGTCCGAGCCACGCACCACCTGCGGCAAGAAGCTTGACATCACCCAGGCCCAAACCTTCCTTGCCACTCAAATAAGCATAGCCTCCCTTGATCAGATAGAGCGAAACACCTCCCAGGAGCGCTCCGAGCATGCTGAGCAAGATGGCCTGCAGTCCATCACCGTTATAGGTGAGCCAAAATGCAAAAACTCCCACGGGGATGGCAGGCAATGACACGACGTCAGGAATGATGAAATGCCGCGAATCGCAAATCGTTATGGCGGCAACGCCAAATGTCAAAAACAGGGTGAGGAAGGCCACCGAAACTGGCAGCCAAACCGCAGCTACGAGGGCCACCAAAACGGCAATCGCCCCACTGGCTGCCAAATCTCTCTGAGTTAGATAAACCATGGAATTATGTGGCCAAATTGCCGCGCCGCCCGGTTAAAAACAAGTGCCGCCAATTTGCGCTGGAGATTGCCCCGGCTTTCGG
>JANMKJ010000082.1:0-3827 GCA_031371945.1 Rhodobiaceae bacterium | reverse complement strand
CGCGTCTGCCCGATCAGCGCCTGTCGGTTGCGCTGCTGGGCAACGCCGGTGTCAATATTGCTTCGTTCCATTTGGGTCGCCATGCAGAAGGAGAAGACGCGATTTGTCTGGTTCAAATTGATGAGCCGGTTCCGGATTCCGTGCTTTGGGCCGTGCAAAAACTGGAACAGGTTCGACAGGCGAAGCGGCTCGCTTTTTGACGTAATCCTGTCCTGAATTTGCCTTGAGACTGGCGTTTCCTCCGGTCAAATAAAACGGAGGAAATACCTATGCGCCTTAAACTTGCTGCACTCGTTCTAGCAACAACATGCTTAACACCGGCCCTTGCCGCTGACCTGAAAGGCAGCTCCCACGTGGATTCTGTCACAGTCTATCCGTCGGGGGCGGAGGTAACGCGGGTGGCCGAAACCCGTCTTGCGGTAGGTGACACGACACTGATCCTGGAAGACCTGCCAGGAGAACTGGACGCACAATCTATTCGTGTCGAAGGCTCAGGTGGCGAGGGACTTGAGATTGGTTCGGTCGATTCAAAATTGATCTACCTTTCAACCGAGAGCCAGGATGCCGAGCGGGCGCGTCTTGAAAAGCAGATTGAAGACTTGCAGGACGAAAGACAGGCACTGGACCAGACACTGTCTGATGCTGACTACCAGAAGAAGCTATTACTTTCACTCGCCGACAAGCAGCTCACGCCGTCCAATGATGAAGAAAAAACGACCAAGATAGATGCCGCACAACTAGGTGGTTTGCTGGATCTGGTCAGTGTCAAACTCAACACGATTTCAAAAACCATCCACGAAGCACAAATTCGGCAGCGCGACATCGACAAGAAGGTTTCTGAAATACAGAATACTCTTGCCAATGTGGCACCTTCACAGGTTTCAAAGATGCAGGTTTCCGTGCATCTGACGGCACCTGCTGAAACCCAAGGAACATTCAAAGTCAAATACCGCATAGCCAATGCCGGTTGGGCGCCGTTCTATGACGCGCGGCTCACCACGCCAGACAAGACACAGAAGTCCAAGGTGGAGCTGGTGCGTCGTGCCGAGGTCATGCAGGCATCAGGTGAAAGCTGGGACAATGTTGCATTGACGCTATCGACGGCGCGCCCACTGGGTGCCACATCTGCGCCTGACCTATGGGAGCAGGAAATCCAGGTTTACGAACCGTTAGCCGACAAGATGAAGAAGGAAAGCGACGGGCTTGCGGGTAATTCCCTGCAGCTCAATGCACCGGCACCGTCCATCGATGCGGAAGGAAAGATGGTTGCGGAAGAGCCACGCAAGGACGTCGTGCAAAAGCAGGCTATCATTGAAATGGCGGGATTCCAGGCACTGTATGGAATTCAGGGACGGGTGAGCGTTGACAATTCGGGCACGTCGAAAAAAGTGCGCATTGCGACGGACAACTATGACGCAACACTAAACGCCATGGCGGTGCCAAGGCTTGATCCCAATGCGTATCTTACGGCGGCGTTTGTCATCAAGGGCGAAGCACCGCTGTTGCCAGGCACCGTCAATCTCTATCGTGATGGCGTATTCATGGGGCAGGGCGGTTTGCCGTTGCTGAGCCCCGACGAGGAGGCCAAGCTTGGATTTGGCGCCGATGACCTCATCAAGGTGAAGCGCTCGGAAGTGAAGCGCAAGAAGGGCGAGGAGGGAATCATCTCAACGTCCAATGTTGAGGAGCGGGCCTGGGACATTGTCGTCAAGAACCTGCATGATGCGGCAATTCCGGTCACTGTTCTGGACCAGGTGCCGTTTTCAACCAACGAAAACGTTATCGTGACCCCGATGGCACAGATGACGCCGCCCACGGAAAAGGACTTGAACAAGCGAAGAGGTGTCATGGCCTGGCGCTTTGATCTTGCCCAAAAGGCGGAAAACACCATTAAATTCGGCTACAAGGTCGCGTGGCCGCAAAACATGCAGGTGGGGATGAACCTCGAGTAGTATTTGCCCCGGCCCTGGTTTCGTGTATGACCTGTCAACGGCCCTGGAGACAAACTCTTCGGGGCCGTTCTCATGTCTAACAGGAGTTACGAATGGCCAATGTGGCAGTGGTCGGCGCCCAATGGGGTGACGAGGGCAAGGGCAAGCTGGTGGACTGGCTGTCCGAGCGGGCGGATGTTGTCGTGCGCTTCCAAGGCGGCCATAACGCCGGCCATACACTGGTCATAGACGGCATTACCTATAAGCTTTCACTCCTGCCTTCTGGCATTGTGCGGCCCGGGAAACTCTCCATCATTGGTAATGGCGTGGTGATCGACCCTTGGGCGTTGATTGCCGAGATTGATAAGTTGACGGCCCAAGGTGTTCAGGTGGGCCGTGCCAATTTGCGCGTAGCCGCCAACGCGACACTGATCTTGCCGCTGCACGGCGAACTTGACCGCATTCGTGAAGAGGCCGCAGGGGCAGGCAAGATTGGTACCACGGGACGGGGCATTGGACCTGCCTATGAAGACAAGGTTGGCAGGCGCGCCATTCGGGTCAATGACCTTGCTGACCTATCAACACTTGGGCCGAAGATTGAACGTCTGCTGTCGCACCATAATGCGTTACGACGTGGACTTGGCCAGCCGGAAATTCTGGCCGCCGACCTGTTCGGCCAGCTTAGTGAAATTGCTCCGAAGATTTTGGTTTACTCCGACGCCGTATGGTCTTTGCTGGATGAAGTAAAGCGCGAAGGCAAGCGCATTCTCTTCGAAGGTGCGCAAGGTGTGTTACTGGATATCGACCACGGCACTTACCCCTATGTGACATCGTCCAATACGGTTGCCGGGCAGGCCGCATCGGGATCCGGACTTGGACCGTCCAGCATTGGCTATGTGCTGGGCATTGCCAAGGCCTACACAACGCGCGTGGGTTCTGGACCGTTTCCAACCGAACAGGATAATGAGATTGGTGAACACATTGGCAAGACGGGCCGCGAGTTTGGCACCGTCACGGGCAGGAAGCGGCGCTGCGGCTGGTTTGATGCAGTCCTGGTGCGCCAGGCCATCAAGACGTCAGGCATCCATGGCATCGCATTGACCAAACTCGATGTGCTCGACGGCATTGAAGAGATCAATGTTGGTGTGGGCTATATGCTTGACGGAAAACGCATTGAACATTTTCCGGCCGCTGAAGAAGCACAGAAGCGGGTTCAGCCGATATATGAAAGTTTTGAGGGCTGGAAAGACACGACAGCGGGCGCACGCTCGTGGGCGCAATTGCCAGCACAGGCCATCAAGTATGTAAAATACCTGGAAGAATTGATTGAGTGCCCGGTAGCGCTGCTTTCAACGTCACCCGAACGTGACGACACAATCCTGATGCGCGATCCGTTTCAGGACTAGAAGAAAAAAGCCGATCTTGACTAACTAGCCTGCATTGCCGTTTGTGGTGCTGCCATGCCGGGAAGTATCGCTGCTTCCGTCTTGGAGGTAAGCATTTCAGAAAAATTCTTGAGGATGATTGCCGCCAGGTTGGATTTTGCCGTGGGCTTGCCGCAGAGGTAGCCCTGCAGATAGTCGCAGTTCAGATTGCGGAGCGTCACCATCTGTTCCATGGTTTCGATGCCTTCCGCCGTGACTTTCAATCCGAGGTTCCGGCTGAGATCAATAATGGACTTGAGAATGCCAGGAGCTTTTGGCGTGGTGTCGAGGGCATGAATGAAGGAGCGGTCGATTTTCAGTTTCGAGAATGGAAATTGCCACAGGTAGCTCAGGCTGGAATAGCCAGTGCCGAAATCGTCCAGGGCGATGGAGCAGCCCATGTCACGAAGCGCGTTCAATTGTGACAGTACCAATTCCTGATCTTCAATGAGCGTGCCTTCGGTGATTTCAA
>JANMKJ010000216.1:0-2990 GCA_031371945.1 Rhodobiaceae bacterium | reverse complement strand
CCCAGGGCCGCCTTGAAAACCTCAAGGAACTCGTGCGTTCCATGGGCGATTTTGAAAACATGTCAGGGTTCCTCGAACATATCGCTCTGGTGATGGACCGCGATAGCAACGATGCTGACGAAAAGGTCAGCATCATGACCTTGCATTCATCGAAAGGCCTGGAATTTGGCACAGTTTTCCTGCCCGGTTGGGAGGAAGGCCTGTTTCCCCACCAGCGCGCCCTGGATGAAAAGGGCCGGGCGGGCCTCGAAGAAGAACGCCGTCTCGCCTATGTCGGCATCACCCGCGCCAAGCGCCGCGCCTTTATTTCCTTTGCCCAAAACCGCCGGGTCCACAACATGTGGCAGAACGCCTTGCCATCGCGGTTTGTCGACGAGTTGCCGGAGGCGTTCATTGAAATTGCACCCATGAGCAATTCCTTCGGGGGCCATGGCCTTGGGGGCTTCGGTGCCAGCCGTTTTGACGAGGCCCAGCCCTTCAGTAATACCTATGCCACACCCGGCTGGCAGCGCGCCCAGGAACGTTGGAGCAAGGGCGAGGGCCTGCGCACCACCCCAAAGTTCCTAGAAGGCGAAATGGTAACACACGGCGAGGAAAATCCGTCCTTGGCCAAGGGCACGCGCATTTTTCACCAAAAGTTCGGCTATGGCCGCATCACCTCAATCGACGGCAACAAACTCACCATCGATTTCGAGAAAGCTGGAGAAAAACGCGTTCTCGACAGCTTTGTGACCGCAGCTTAGGGCCACTTTAACGATTAGGTACCTAAATTCCATGTTTTGACCCTTTGTGAGGCGCAAACACATGCAATCAGCGACCGAAACCGGTTCCAGCGTCCAAAATAGTCAAAGCGAGACCCGAAAGTCCGCCCGCATCGTTTTCACGCTGACAGTCTTCACCTCAGCCTTTCTGTTGTTTGCCATACAACCCATGTTCACCAAGATGGTCTTGCCACAACTTGGAGGTTCGCCTGCCGTCTGGTCAGTTGCCATGGTGTTTTTCCAGGCTCTATTGCTATTGGGCTATCTCTATGCCCATCTTTCCACGCGCTATCTGCCAACCCGCGTTGCAGTCATACTGCATATCTGCCTTCTGCTGCTCACGTTCATCACGCTGCCCATTGCCGTAGCTTCAGGCCTGGGAAAGCCCCCGGTCGAAGGCCAGATGTTCTGGCTCATCGGTGTCTTCACATTTTCAGTAGGCCTGCCGTTCTTTGCCGTGGCTGGCAATGGGCCACTTCTGCAAGCCTGGTTTGCAAGGACGGGCCACCGGGACGCAGGCAATCCCTATTTCCTTTATGCCGCTTCAAACCTTGGTTCCTTCGCAGCACTGCTGCTTTACCCCGTCCTGTTCGAAACAACGCTGCGCCTGCCCCAGCAATCTACTTACTGGTCAACGGGCTTTGCCTTCCTGACTGTACTCATTGGCTGCTCGGGCACCATCATGCAACTGGCTCAAAACGCCGGAACAGTAAAGCTGCAGGATGCCAAAATAGCTGAACGGCTGGCGCTTCCCATGATTGCCAAATACATCTGGCTGTCATTCATTCCATCCGCCCTGCTGGTTGCTGTCACGGCGCACATTTCTACCGATGTTGCTTCCGCGCCCTTCATGTGGATCATTCCACTTGCGCTGTTCCTTCTGACGTTTGTCTTGATCTTCCGGGACCAGCCGCTGGTGCCAATGCCTGTGGTACTCGTTGCAATTCCGGCCATGGCCGGCCTTACCTTCATTACCAAGCTATTTGACTTCAATATATTCTTCACCCTCGGCACGCATTTGATGTTCTTCTTTGCCTCCGCCCTGATGTACCACCACCGTCTCTACGTGTTGCGCCCCAAGGCCGAGCAGCTTACCCAGTTCTATTTGTGGATGTCCTTTGGCGGTGTGCTTGGTGGCATCTTCTCCGGATTGTTGGCTCCCTATATTTTTAATAGCATCCTCGAGTATCCCATCCTTGTAAGCCTCGTCATGCTGGCCCATCCCGCCGTGCGTGGCGCTTCCCGCAAGGACGTCCTGCAATTCATGGCACCTACGGCTGCCCTTGGGTTCTCGGCAATTGGGCTTGTATACATGCTGCAAGGCACGGCCCTCATTGAATCAGGCCACCTGCTGGTCCCGATGATCATTGTGGCAAGCTTTATCGTGACCGGCGCGTTCCGCCACCCCCTCGTCCAAGCCTCCCTTATCCCGTTCGTGTTCGTCCTGCTCGCCTTCAAGTTTGGCAGCGTTTTTGGCACCGTCTTCGAACGCTCGTTCTATGGTGTGTACCGCATGTCGATCCACGAGAATGGACAATTCCGCGTCCTCACCCACGGCACCACCATCCATGGCGCGATGCGCATCGCCAACCCTGATGGAACGCCCTACTCCGGTCCGGTGAAACCCCTGTCCTATTATCACAGTGATGGTGTGTTGGCTGAGACTCTGAAACGCCTGCCTCTCAACCCTGCGGGTCGCGACATCGCAATCGTGGGACTTGGCACCGGCGCACAGGCCTGCAACGGCATGGCTGGCGACCGTTTCACCTATTACGAGATAGACGCACTGGTTGCAAAAATCGCTCTCGATGCCAGCAAATTCCGCTTCATGTCCGAATGTGCACCGAACGCCAAAATCATCCTCGGAGACGCACGCCTGACCCTGGCAGACCAGACCCAGGCTTCCTACGACTACCTCCTGCTCGATGCCTTTTCATCGGACTCGATTCCCGTGCATCTCCTCACTCGTGAAGCGTTGGCACTTTATACCGCTCGCCTCAAAGACAATGGACTGCTCGTCATTCATATTTCGAACCGCAATATGGAACTGCAAAGTGTGACCGCCGCATTGGCGCGCGATGCCGGGTTGTTCATCAAAGGGCGCATTCTGGCCGAGGCAACTGGCAGGTTTGAAGACCGTTTCCCATCGTCAGTCGTGGTGCTGGCCAAAAAACCTGAAACTCTCGATGCCTTCACCCAGCAGAACGGTTGGGACAAGCCCATGAATGC
>JANMKJ010000215.1:0-3175 GCA_031371945.1 Rhodobiaceae bacterium | reverse complement strand
ACGCCCCCAGGAAACAGTTCAACAAACTGCGTGTCAGTCACACGCAGGTAAACCAGCCACACGTCACCGATGTCCCTATGCAGTCGCATCATTTCCTGAAAGCCCAATGTATCGCGGTAAAACGCCAGTGAACGCTCGAGGTCACTTACCTTCAACGCCCAATGGGCAATCGCCTTGATTCCAGGGATGGCCATTATAATCCCATTTGCGCGCGGCCCAGTTCAGTGAGATCGGCAACAGTTGCCCTGCCCTTGAAATCGACCTCATAATCTTCGGCGGCAAAATCCGGTGCGCTCTTTCCGGCGAGAAACGCCTGGGCCTGTTTTTCAGTATAGATGCGGTTTTTTTCGCAGCGCGGGGTGCCCGCAATGTAAATGACATTGGAATAGCCTTTGCCCTGGTGTTCGGCTTCCACGGCATGCAGCGTATCAGGGTGCCACCAGAGTGTATCGCCGGGTTGCATGAGGGGAATGGAAATCTGGCACTCAAGCAAAGCCGGATGCCATTCCGGTTTCACACTCAAGGCCCTGCCCGGCTCAGCGCCACACAGATCATCTTCCGGCACATCATCCTGCAAGGCGCGCAGCAGCATGTAGGCAATGCCCTTGGAAACAGGGGCGACGCGAAGGGTACCATCATTTGGGCCTTGCGAGGTTAATGCGGTCCAACCCTGGAAAGTCCGGAAGGCAGAACACACGGCCGGTGATTTGAATTCCACGGTTTGGGTCCGGTAGGCGGCTTTCCAGGGATCGTAGTTTTCCCAATCGCCAGCAAAAACCGGTGCATAGATTTTCTGGAACGCTGCATCAGTCCAGCGTTCATAGGAACCGGAATCCATGTGCGGGGAAAGGCCCAGTGACTTGTCGCCGGGTTGCCTGCGGCGGGTACGGTCAGCGTAGGAGTAGTCGTTGTTGGGGTCGAACTCCTGTCCGTTGGGACCATTGACATCCCACAGGTTGTTGATGAACCGCTTGGTGACGGCCATGGCTTCGCCCTGCCTTGCCTGCACCTGTGGCTTTGACCAATATATTCCGTAGATTTGCGGGCGCGCGTCGGCCAACTGACTGAAGTATTTGTCGAGCCCGCGCTTTTTCTCGGCCTTGGCGAGATAGTCATTCTGCTCGATGTATTCGCCAAGTGCACCATTCCATTCATCGGCCTGGGAAGCTGGATAAACCCCACGCACGACAACAAAACCCCGGTGACGGATATCAGCCTTCTGCGCCTCGCTCACAGTTCCGGCGGCCACGGATTTGTAGCTCACCTCCGGTAGTGACATTTTACCGGACGAAACCATGCCCTGAATGACATCGGCTTCGCGCTTGATGTAGTCCTCTACCCGCTTGAAAGCGGCCTTGAGATCGTGGCCTTTGCTGCGAAGTTTCTGCTTTTCAGTCCTGATGATGGCGCGGATGGACTCGTCCATTGTGGTTTCTCCCATGAAATCTTTTTTGAAACAGTACGCATTGCAGAAAGCAGAAGTCAAAGGAGAATTTTGCTTCACCGTTCAATCCCAAGCGGTCCGTTTCCACGTTCCTATTTTGGGATTATATGCTTGACATTGTCTGATGGACTGCCTATCTAGGAGGGGACAAGAACGGAGGCCATATGTTGAGATTTGCAGTTTTCCTAGTTGCCATTTTTGTCTCGATCGCAACGCAAGTGGTTGCCAGGGAGTGCAAGGCGGAGTTCAAGCCCGCAACCACCACTGGTCTGGTGACGCGGATGACACTTAACAGATTTGCCGATCACTATGAGTTGCAATTCCTGACGCCCGCCCAGCTGCCCCTCTTGGACCTCGTGGTGGAGATCGATGGAAACAAGCAACTGATGTTCCTCGCCGGTGGGCTGGACGATGAATTGTTCGTTGCCACCGATGAGGAGAATGGTGTCGGAGTGACTAAAAAGACCCTCGACGCGCTGGGTGCAGGCGAAGTGATTGCCGTGAGTGGCAAGAATGCGGACGGAAAAGCGGAGCGTGCCGAATTTCCTCTCACTGGCTTTAAGGCCGCGCTGAAGAAAATGGGAAAAGGCTGCGGGTAAGCGTTGAATGTCACCGCGAACAGTAATTCAGTTCAATGGTGATATGCGACAATCCCAAGTTCTGGAATCTCCCCTTATACTCTTCAACGCGCCTCTCTTCATGCGTTACGATTGAAACAATTGCTGCGAGCCTTCCCGGTGCGATGTGCCATAGATGCAAATCTGCAATCTGGCTGTCACCGTCGGACGTCACCTTTTCATTGATTTCTTTCAATAGTGAGTGTGATGGCTGCCTATCGAGGAGCATCTCAACCGCATTCCTGATCAGGGCAAGGGCCCATTGCGCAATGATAACGGCGCCAATGATGCCAACCAGCGGATCCAAAAACCACCAGTTCAGGAACTTTCCACCCAAAAGCGCCAGAATTGCCAGAACTGACGTCAATGCATCGACCACTACATGCGCATAAGCAGCTTTGAGGTTGTGGTCATGCTCATGCCCGTGGCCATCGTCATGAGAATGACCACCGCCCACATGGAGAAGGCGGATGGACAGGAGGTTGACGACAAGGCCCACGAATGCCACCGGCAGGGCCTGATCGTAGGACACTTGCTCTGCCCCAAAAAATGCCCAGATGGAGTCCACCAAGACAAAAAGTGCGACAAAGCCCAAAAGCAGAGCGCTTGAATAACTTCCCAACGCATGCACCTTACCGGTACCAAAGGTGTAGTCCCGGTTTGCGGCATGGACGCGGGCATAGCGATAGGCAAAATAGCCGATGCCAAGCGCTAACGCGTGGGTTGACATGTGCCAGCCATCGGCAAACAAGGCTATTGAATTGAACAACCAGCCTGAGGTGATTTCAGCGACCATCATTACGGCCGTGAGAACCATCACCCAAAACGTGCGGCGTTCACTCTCCACCTCATGTCCAAAAGCGAAATTGTGGCTATGTTGCCACTGGGAATGGTTGTGTTCGAGTTTGTATTCGAAGTTGGTTGGCATGACCTCACACTAGCAGCTGTTTGCACAGCATAAAAATAAAAAGGCCGGGAATAGTTCCCCGGCCTTTCTGCGCTAGATCAGCTATCAGTGTCCGGCCAGAACGGCCAGCAGCAGAAGTGCCACGATATTGGTTATCTTGATCATGGGGTTAACGGCGGGACCGGCAGTGTCCTTGTAGGGGTCGCC
>JANMKJ010000195.1:0-3893 GCA_031371945.1 Rhodobiaceae bacterium | reverse complement strand
CGCCAAGCGCGCGGCAGGCCTGATGGCCAGTGGCGGTTCCATGATAACACTCACCTATGGTGGCTCGGTGCGGGTGATGCCCAATTATAACGTCATGGGTGTGGCCAAGGCAGCCCTTGAATCGTCTGTCAAATACCTTGCCGCCGACTATGGCCCGCAAGGCATCCGGGTGAATGCCATCTCGGCTGGCCCCATGCGCACGCTGGCCGGTGCCGGCATCGGCGATGCCCGCGCCATGTTCAATTTCCAGAACAGCCACGCCCCGTTGCGGCGCACCATCACGCTCGAAGAAGTGGGTGGGGCCGGCCTCTACCTGCTGTCGCCCCTGTCTGGCGGTGTCACCGGTGAAATCCATTACGTCGACAGCGGCTACAACATCATCTCCATGCCCAGGCCGGAAGAGCTGTAGGGAAGTTCTCGCTCCCACAAGGGAGAGGGTGACCAATGGGAAAAGCTCTGCATCTTTTGGAAGCAGAAAGGTAAGTCAGAAAAAATTAATCCGTACACAGATGATAATGTACGTCATGATGTATCCAGCCTCATCACATCACACGCCAGTCCGTGGCATTCGATGAGTACCTCATCAACCTCGTGCGTTGGCTTTCGGCGATAGCCGGGCGGATATCCCGGCCGGAGTGGTGACGTGAACCTGGGGCCTGGCGTGGTGTTGCGCTTCATGCGCCAGCGTACCAGTCGCTTAGCCTGGCGCGGCAGATCTTCGAGTGCCGCCCTGAGGGCATGGAGTCTGCGGCTGAGGCGCTCACCACTCACAAGGCCATCTGGCGAAGGGGCAGGTCCAGCTTTCGGCCGATGAACTGCCCACAGCGCCGCCACGCGCGGATCGGCTCCGAAAACATGGATGCGCGGCAGATTTCGGGCAGGTAGTTCGGCGCGCAATTCAGCGAATTTTTTCCGCGGGTCATACAGCCGGAACGAGGGGTGTGCCTGCAAGCCCTTGCGCGCGGCCGGCACAGGCATTGGCCGCGCCAGCATCGGACGCGAAGGTAAAGCCTTCACCACAATACCACGCGCCGCAATAACGATCAGGCGCCGCATCGCCGATTCGGCAGGCCGCAGCAGGCGCAATACGGCATGGTGGAGACTCTGCGGAATCCGCGCTACCGTGACTGTTCCCACCAGCCCCAGCATGACAAAAAGGCTATCGATGATGCCCCTCAGCGCCTCACTGTTGCGCTCGATGGCCCTGGTCCAGTCCATGTGTTTCCTGTTGATGATAAGAACAAAGAGGGAACACACATGGCATGATAGGAATGTAGGTGTCAAGAGTAAAAATCCCAAACGGTCATTCCGGCTTGCGCCGGAGTGACGTAGTTGGGGGTAGGAAGTTGATTGGTTACTTGGCCAGTCCAATCTGCTTCATGAAGTCACCATTGTCCCAGAACAACCATTCATGATCCATTGTGCCGTTGGACCAATGGCCAACCGTTACCATGCCGAGGGCAAAGCTCTTTCCGCTTGCCGGGATGGATTTACCTTCGCCGATTGGCATGGGCTGGGAGAACGTGCCTGTCATGACGCCAGTTGCTGTTGTCCACGAACCCGAGCCGAAGCGAATGGGATGCTCGCTGATCTTGATATCCGGCGCGAAGACAAACAGTGCCTTGAGGTCCTCAATGTGCTTTTCGATGCCCTTGGTCTCGTGTCCATCGGGCCAGGTGACCACGATGTCCTTTGAATGGCTTTCATTCAGGCGGTCCCACTTCTGGTTCGAAAAAACATCAAAGTCCAATGTGTCAAAGACCTTGAGATTTTTTTCGACATCCGGAGCCTGCACTTCGGGGGCGGGGGCGGGCGTGGCTGGCTTTTGCCACGGCGAGTCTGCGAAAGCCGCCGTCGTGATAGCCAAGCTCAGTGCGATGGTTGTGAGCATGGAGGATTTCAGTGAGATTTTCATGTTGACGTGTCCTTGTTTTTGGGTCGATGGGTTGGGTGTGGAAATTGATCAGGCTGCTTCCACCCAGGTTGGTGAAATGCTGGTGCCGCGTCCGGCGCCGTAGCCCAGATAGATGTTGAGGCCAGCAAGCGGTTCGAGGTAACGCGCATTCTTCAGTGGACCTGCGTCCGTCACCGCAAACCCCATGGACTGGCTGAGAGTTGTGACAGCCTTCTTGGCGTCGGCGTCATCCGAGGCCACGAACACCGAGACTTTCCCGCCGTTGGGAAGGGCAGAACCCGCACCTAAGAGCTGGGCGAAGATGGTATTGAAGCCCTTGACCAGGCGAATGCCCGGAATGACCTTGGCAATCTCCTCGGCATTGGAAGTTGAGTGGCCGATCGTCAGGCCCATGAAATCTGCCGTAAGCGGATTGGTGATATCCACCACGATCTTGCCAGACAGGTTTCCGGCGGCTTTCAAAGCCGGAATTGCATCGGCAGCACTGGTTGCAACGATAATGATGTCGGCGTCGCGAACCTTGGAGGCATCCACGACGGTGGCACCGTGACTGGTGGCAAGCGCCAGTGCAGACGTCTCGTTTCTGCTGGTGACGGAAACGGCATGTCCAGCCTTGCGAAGTTGTTTGACGAAGGCGGAGCCCATATTGCCCGAGCCGATGACTGCGATTTTCATGATGTAACCTTTCGATTTGAAGTTTGAGCGGGGCGCCATCAGCGGCGCCGTTGGTCATGGTGTATTCCCATTGAATAATGAGATAAATGGCGATAAAGGAATTAGATTATTGCACTAATCGGAATAATCTAATGGACATTCTCAAAGGCATGAAGGTCTACATTGCCGTCGTCGAGGCGGGCAGCTTCGTAGCCGCCGCTGATCGGCTGGACACTTCGACTGCTGCCATCTCACGCCATGTCGCCGCCCTTGAAGGGCATTTAGGTGCGAGATTGCTCAACCGCACGACGCGGCGGCTCTCGATGACCGACGTTGGGCAGGAGTTCTTCAACCGCGCTTCTGCGATTTTCGCCGATGTGTCCGAGGCAGAGGCCATTGCCGGAGAAAATGCAACCAAGCCCTCGGGCCAGCTTCGCATCAGCGCACCTCTCTCCTTTGGCATCTCGAAACTGGCACAGTGGCTTCCCGGTTTTGTCGCCCGCTATCCGGATCTGAAGCTGGATATCGATCTCTCTGATCGCCTTGTTGATCTGGCAACGGATGGCATTGATGTTGCAATCCGCATTGGCCGAAACGCTGCTTCAACCAACGTCATATCCCGCCGGTTGGGTCCTATCCCGGTGGAACTCTGCGCGTCACCGGATTACCTCACGCGGCTCGGCACACCGACTGAGCCGCACGATCTCTCAAAACATAAGACCATGAGTTACTCCTATCTTTCAACCGGCGACAGCTGGACCCTGAACAATGGACAAGGTCGCAGCGAAACGGTTCGCGTGAGACCAAGTGTTCACGCCAACAATGGCGACATCCTTTGCGAGTTGGCCGTCCAGGGATACGGCATCATCCTGCAGCCTACATTCATCGTTGAAAAAGACATCGCCGCAGGACGTCTCACGCGCATTCTCGAGGAGTGGCGGTTTGACGACTTGAACCTTTACGCCATCTATCTCAGCCGGAAGTTCCTGTCTGCCAAGGTCCGGGTGTTTATTGATTACATAAGCGAGGTCGCGAGGGCCCCTTGACGACAGGATCAACTCCCAGAATATCTTCGCCATGGCCCATCAGGAATCAAAATCGTTGGAACGTGCGCGTGAGTTGCGTCGCCACGACACGCCCGCTGAACGAAAGCTCTGGGAAGCACTACGTGCCAGAAGACTCGGCGGTTCGAAATTTGTGCGCCAACTTCCCATCGGGCCGTATTTCGCAGACTTTGCCTGTCGCAGTTCCAAACTGGTTGTCGAGGTCGATGGCGCAACGCACGGCAGCGAAGCCGAAGTACATTACGATGCAACGCGAACGC
>JANMKJ010000166.1:0-1726 GCA_031371945.1 Rhodobiaceae bacterium | reverse complement strand
CCCAGGGTAGATGCGGCGATTGCGGCCATGCTGGCGGCCACGTCACAGGAGGAGTTTGCGTCGGCGGTGCGGGCTGAAGACCGTTTGCTGGTGTCAGGCTTCTACATCATCCCATTCTATGACGCTGGTGGACAGTGGGTGGGGCGGTGGAACACAATTGGCCGCCCGGAAAAACAACCACTGCCGGGCTTTGAAGGAACAACACTGTGGCGCAACCCTTGAGAACAATCGACATCGATGTCATTTCTGACGTGATTTGCCCGTGGTGTTTTCTCGGCAAGCGGCGCCTCGACAAGGCGATTTCCATGCTTGATGACATCAAGGTGGAGGTGAACTGGCGGCCGTTCTTCCTGGATCCCACCATTCCATCGGATGGCATAAGCCGGAAAGACTATATGGAAGGCAAGTTTGGGGCGGAACGCCTGAAAACCATCCACGACCCGCTGATTGCGGCGGGACTTGAGGACGGTGTGCCCTACCAGTTTGACAGGATCACCCGCACGCCCAATTCACTCGATGCGCATCGCCTCATCCGCTGGAGCCACCCTTCGGGCAAGCAATCCGACGTGGCCGAGCGCCTGTTCATGGCTTACTGGAACGGCGGCCTGGACGTGGGTGACCGTGGTGTGTTGCTGGGCATTGCTGACGCGGCTGGTTTGGACAGGGCCGACATTGCCCGGAAGCTGGAAGATGGCACGGATGTTGACGCGGTAAATGCTGAAGTCGGCCAGGCAGCGCGCATGGGCGTGAACGGCGTTCCCTGCTTCATCCTCGGTCGCAAGCAGGGGCTGATGGGTGCCCAGCCGGCTGAGACGCTTGTAGAAGCGATCAGGACGCTAGCTTCACCAGGTTCTGCATAATCTGGCGCGTACCCTTGAGGCGCTCCTCCGGGGTTTTCCAGGTGCGCAGGATCACCAGTTTCATATCGGGCCGCAGTTTGGCAAGGGTGCCCTGCCCGCCGATCCATTGCACGAGAGCTGGTGGATTGGGGAAAGTATCCTTGCGGAAGCCGAGGACCACGCCCTTGGGCCCGGCATCAACGTTGGCAACATTTGCCGCCCGGCACAGCAGCTTGATCGAGACCACCTCGATGAGATGCTGCACTTCATCCGGCAGCCTTCCAAAGCGGTCATGGAGTTCAGCTCCGAAGGCTTCGAGGTCTGACTGCTCGTGCAGATCGGCAAGGCGGCGGTAAAGGCCCAGCCTGACCTGCAGGTCTGAGACGAATTTCTCCGGAATGAGAACTGACGTGCCGACATTGATTTGCGGCGACCAGGTGCCTTCAGCCTCTTCCAGCTCGTTGCCGGTGCGCATCTTGACGACGGCTTCTTCCAGCATGGTTTGGTAGAGTTCGTAACCCACTTCGCGGATATTTCCTGATTGTTCTTCGCCCAGCAGGTTGCCGCCACCGCGCAAATCGAGATCATGGCTGGCAAGTGTAAACCCAGCACCCAGTGAATCGAGCGACTGCAGGACTTTCAGGCGGCGTTCGGCGGCTTCGGTCATGGTGCGGTTAGGTGCGGTGGTAAACAGGGCATAGGCCCGCTGCTTCGAGCGCCCGACGCGGCCGCGCAATTGATAGAGTTGGGCCAGGCCGAACATGTCGGCGCGGTGGATGATCAGCGTATTGGCGGTGGGGATATCGAGGCCCGATTCAACGATCGTCGTGGACAGCAGCACGTCGAACTTGCGGTCATAGAAACCTGACATGATGTCTTCGAGTTCG
>JANMKJ010000159.1:0-1855 GCA_031371945.1 Rhodobiaceae bacterium | reverse complement strand
CCGCACGTCCTTGCAATGCACGTGGGTGATGCGTTTCCTGTAGATCCTCGCAAGCCGTGCCGGGTCATCGCCACCCCATTTTGCATGACCCGTGTCCAGGAGCAGGCTGACGGCATCGCCAGTCCCTTGCATCATGCGGTCAATTTCAGCGCCGGTCTGCACCACGGTTCCCATGTGATGGTGGTAGGCCAGCTGGAAACCATCCGCCTGCAACAGGTTGGCAAATGTGGTCAGCCGCCCGTTGAAAACAGTCCACTGGGCATCCGTCATGACCGGACGCGTCGAAAGCGGTGCGGTCTTTGTGCCATGTATCGTATTGGTACATTCGGCGACGATGAATACCTTGGTCCCCATGTCTCGGAGAAGCTTGCGATGGTCGGCCGATGCGGCGAACTCGGTTTCAGCATCACGTTCGAGAAGGAAGGTGGAATACCAGCCACCCACCAGCACCATGTTGTGCGCGGCGAGTATGGGCTTCAGCTCGGCGGCATTGCGCGGGAACTTGTTGCCAAGTTCCATGCCTTGAAAGCCCGCGGCCTGCGCCTCGTTCAGGCACTGCTCCAGCGGAATCCAGCCGCCGATTTCCTGCATGTCATCATTCGACCAGCCAATAGGGTTCGCACCAATTCGTATCGTCATAATTGTTCTTCTTTCTTAGTTGCCAATGCTTTGTTTGGCCCGCGCCTTCATGTAGTTTTTCCGGGCGCTACGTACCTGTTTGCGGGTGGACACTTCCGGAATTGCCACATCCCACCAGTTGCCGCCCGCATCCGTTGACTTCATCGGATCCGTGTCAATCACGATAACCGTTGTACGGGTATTGTTTTTTGCTTTCTTCAACGCTTGCTCAAGGTCAGCAAGCGAGGCGACTTTCTCGGCCACAGCGCCCAGGCTTCGTGCATGCCCTGCAAAGTCAATATGCGGGGAAACCTCATGGACCGTGTTGTAGTCAAACAGGTTGTTGAACCGCTCGCCGCCACTGGCGTGTTGCAGCCGGTTGATGCAGCCGAACCCCCGGTTATCCAGCAAAACGATTGTGAGCTTCAGTCCCAGCATGACCGATGTGGCAATTTCGGAATTCATCATGAGATAGGATCCATCGCCGATCATCACGAGAACTTCGCGGGTTGGCTCTGCCATCTTGAGGCCAAGCCCACCGGCAATTTCATAGCCCATGCAGGAGAAGCCATACTCCATGTGATAGGACGACGGATAGCTGGCCTGCCACAGCTTGTGCAACTCGCCAGGCAAGCCGCCCGAAGCACACAGCACCGAAATGTCCCGCCCGAGGGCGCGCTGTACGGCACCAATCACCTGTGCGTCCGATGGCTGGAGTGCATTACTGGCGTCCGTATACTTTGCTGCCGTCTTTATCCATGCCGCGAGGCCGGTCTTGGCCAGTTTTGTCCACGCAACGGGTGCAGTCCACTTGCCCAGATTGATGGAGAGCTCCTCCAGCCCCACCCGCGCATCTCGGCGCCGCGGTCGGCCTCAGCGGTCCGACCGTGCCGCGAACCGTGTTCGACCTCTCCTTCACCTCGGCGCTGCCTTACTACTATCTGTTCCTGTCGGTTCTCCTGATCACACTTGGCATCACCTGGTGGATGGAGAACAGCCGGATGGGATTTTACCTGCGCGCTATCCGGGATTCCGAGCGGGCGGCGCGTTCGCTCGGCGCTCCCGCCAGCCGCACCAAGCTCTATGCCTTCATGCTGAGCGCGGGCCTGACCAGCGTCGCCGGCGCGCTGTATGCCATGATGTTCGGCTTCGTCGATCCGGAATCCGGGTTCGGCATCCTGATCTCGGTCAAAATCCTGATCATGGCGGCGCTGGGCGGTGCCGGCCTGTTGTTCGG
>JANMKJ010000153.1:0-2559 GCA_031371945.1 Rhodobiaceae bacterium | reverse complement strand
TGTGGGGTTTTCTTCAATAGCCAGGGATTGGCGCTATAAACACCACCCGGCCCCAGTTTGCAACGTGTGGAATAGGCCGCTGCTACTCCGTAACGGCCAGCTTGAAAGAGGACGGTGCCTTGCCTGCAGGACCGGTGAAATGCACGCCGATTTGGCCAGCCTTACGCCAGGCCACTTTGGCTTCGCGCACCGTATGGTCTGACAATTGGTAAAACGAGAATTCGTTGGGAATGGCCGACGAGATCTCCACAGCCAGCTTGGCCCCGGTTTCAGAAAGGTCGCGTATCGTGCAAGTGAGGACGGTCTTCTTGTCGAGCGAAATGATTTTTGCAGTCTTCAGGACCTTGCGCCGCGCCGCATTACGTTTGTTGTCGTCAGTCATGTCATACCTCCCCCCCTTGATTCCAGAGCTTTTCTTAACGCCAATAGGTTAATTTTAACGCCCTCTGCGCGCAACCCTTTCAATTTCCTCGCGAACCAGACGTTCGACCAGGGTGGGAAGGTGGTCATCCAGCCAGTTCTTGAGCATGCCCCGCAGCAGATCGTGGGTCATGTCTTCAATCGTGCGCTCTCCCAGCGCCCTTGCCATCAGGGTATCTGCCAACTGGTTAAAGGATTCATTGGCGGCGAGGGCGGGCTGGTCTGACATGAGCGACGACGCCGGGTATTCCTCGTAGCCTTCATGAACCACCGGCAGGTAGGATTGTTCTTCCTGGTAGCCCTCGCTCCACGCCGCGTCGGTTTCCTGGCCCGCACCGTAATTCTGGATGGGAGGATCAGGCTCGGTCAGTGTTGGCCGCAGATTTGGCGGCGGAGTCGTGAACGGTTCGTGACGCGGTGCAGGATTGCGGGCCGCCATGTCGCCAGCCAGGATCGCGGCAAAGCCGGTGCGGGGTGGCGGCGGTGCACTCAGGCTTGTGTAGCGCTGCTGGGGTTCGGCGATCATGTCCGCAGTGCGGTTGCGATTTATCCGGTTGCGGATTTCCACAATGTCTTCCTGGGAGGCTTTGGCTTTTCCCAAGCTGTCCTCAAACTTGACGCGGAGTTCACGCATCGAGCCTTTGAATGGTGCCTGCGTGGAAGGCAGGGGCGATTGCTGCCGGCTATTGTCACCAATATCGGAATTGATGGCCTTGCGAATCGAGGCCAAGAGATTTTCCATATCAGGTTCAGATGTCACCGCACGGGTCCTCGTGTTACAGGGCCCGCAAATTAAACCAATTCACGGCACCTGTCGAATGGCAGTGGCCACTACTCCACTGTTTCTGCGCCGGTGCCAATCCACTTGCCGCGCACCGCCAGGTAATTTTCTTCCGCATCGTAATACTCGACCGAAAGATTGATGTCGCGCGCCGTCAACCTGCCGATCGAACCCAGGATTTGGTATGAGGAAACGACCTGGTCACGCTCTGCGGAAACCAGCGCAATGCGGGCCGTGACCACATCAGACTGGGCATTGAGAACATCGAGTGTGGTGCGTGACCCCACCAGATATTCCTGGCGAACACCTTCCAGTGCCAACTGGTTGGCCGAGACTTGCGATCTATTGGCCTGAATGGCTTGCCGTGCCGCTATGAGGTTGTTCCAGGCATTGGAAACGGCTTCGCGCACAGCGCGGCCAGCCTGGATGACTTCAATACGGCGCTGGCTGGCAACCTGCTTGGATTGGCGCACCAGCGAGTAGATCCTGCCCGCTTCATAAATCGGGACTGTGAGTACGCCCTGAATGGTTTCGTTGTTCGACCTGTTCACGCCGCTCTGCGGATTGCCCGTGAGACTGGCCGACGCCGAGACATTAAGTTCGGGCAGAAGATCGCCTTTGACCACTTCAACGTTGTAAACTGAAGCCTCTTCCACCGAAGCGGCGGCCAGAATGTTTGGATTGACTTCAAGCGCTGCAGCCTGGGCAGCATCAAGATTGCGCGGCAGCCTCGCCAGGCGCGGATAGCTCAACGAGCCGGGTTTGTGCCCAATGATTTTTTCATAGGCAGCGACACTTGCTGCAAGTGTCGCGTTGGCCTGCGCCACAGCCGCTTGTGACTGGGCGACCCGCGCCCGTGATTGAGCCACGTCGGTGCGCGTAATTTCACCCACCTTGAATCGTTCATTTGCCGCATTGAGCTCTTGACCCAATACGCCCACGTTCTTTTGGCGCAGGCCAACAATCTGGCGATCACGAATGACATTCATGTAGGCCTGAACGCCCTGGAACAGGACATCCTGTTCAACTGACAAAAGATTTTGCCGACCCGCCTCAACATTTGCCTCGGCCTGCAATGTACCATTGATGGTCTTGAAGCCGCGGAAAATGGGTTGCGTCAAGTTGATGGAAACATTTTCAGAGGTACGTTCAGTTTTGCTGGAAGTATTATTGTCAGACCACGTCTGTGTGACACTTCCCTGCGCCGTGACCGTTGGCCGCCAGCCCGACAGGGCCTGGGGAACCTGCTCGTCGGTTCCGCGCTGCCGTGCCCGTTCGGCGCGCAAGGTTGGATTGGTGGAATAGGCGGCAGCGAGCGCTTCTGGCAAAGTCTCCGCAAACGCCAAGGTCGATCCCCC
>JANMKJ010000122.1:0-1917 GCA_031371945.1 Rhodobiaceae bacterium | reverse complement strand
GCGTCGTACGGCAATGGTATGGAAATATTTCTGTAATTGCCAAGGAATAAAACCGCAACTTAGGAACAATAAATTTTTTTCCTGTGCTGTCGAAATTCGCGATACTCGTTCGACATCATTGTAACGGTCACTTCAGGCCGTCATCAGAAACGGAGATCGATATGCAATACTTGCTGCTGATTCACTCGGACGAGGGTGGTTGGGACAAAATGACAAAAGCCGAGCAGGAACAAGGCCTGGCTGCCTATACGGCCTATGGTCAGGCGCTGAAGGCAGCGGGTGCCTATGTGGGTGCCAATCGCCTGCAGTATGCTTCCACGGGTGCCTCGGTGCACGTGAAGGACGGCAAGTCCAAGGTTCTCAATGGTCCCTATACCGAAAGCAAGGAACAATTGGCGGGTTATTACCTGATTGAAGCCAAGGACCTTGATGCGGCGTTGGGCTGGGCAGCGAAATGCCCCGGCGCCCAGCACGGAACAATGGAAGTGCGGCCTGTGTGGTCGATGTAGTTCATGCCCGATGAAAGCCAGCTTGCCCACGATGCCGCGCACCGCGTTGCGCGGGAAAGTTACGGCAAGCTGGTGGCATACCTCGCCAAACGTACGGGCGATGTGGCGAGTGCCGAAGATGCGTTATCGGAAGCTTTTGCGGCAGCACTGGCAGACTGGCCGCGAGGTGGCGTGCCATTGAACCCGGTCGCGTGGCTGATGGCGGTGGCAAAACGCAAGACCGTGGATTCGTTCAGGCGGCTGCGCAGCAGCGAAACCGCCGCAGAGCAGTTGCATCTGTTTGGGCAAGAAATTGAAGCCATGTCTGCAATCGAACCTCAAATCCCTGACGAACGACTGGCATTGATGTTTGCTTGCGCCCATCCCACGATTGACCCCGCTATTCGCACCCCCCTGATGCTGCAAACGGTGCTCGGACTTAATGCGGCTGATATCGGTTCGGCATTTTTGGTTACTCCAGCCGCCATGGGGCAAAGACTGGCGCGGGCAAAGCACAAAATCAAAGTGGCCGGAATTCCGTTTCGCATCCCAGACAACGCAGAGCTTGCGCAACGGCTGGACGCAGTTCTGGAAACTATTTATGCAGCCTACAGCAATGGCTGGAGTGACCCTGCTAATTCGCACAACAATCTTGCCGAGGAAGCGATTTGGCTGGGGCGCGTGATCATTAGCCTGTTGCAGGATGAGGCGGAAGCTCTGGGCCTTTTGGCCCTGATGCTGTTCCTGCAATCGCGCTCGGGTTCACGCAGAAGTTCGTCAGGGGACTTCGTGCCGCTCAGTGAGCAGGATACTAAAAACTGGAATTCGGCCATGATCTATGAAGCAGAGCAACTCCTGCGACGGGCCAGTTCCATGAATATACTGGGGCGCTACCAACTGGAAGCGGCGATCCAATCGGCACACGCTGCCCGACGATTTACGGGTTTTACCGATTGGCCGGCAATCGTTGAGCTCTACAAGGGTTTATACGACATCACGTCATCGCCAGTGGTTGCGATAAATTATGCGGTTGCTGTTTCAGAGGTCGAGGGGCCGGTAGCTGGCATTGCTATGCTTCCCCGGTTTTCGGAAAATCCGGAACTGATGGAATTTCAGCCCTATCATGCCGCGCGGGCCGAACTCTTGTCTCGTGCCGGTAACCATGAGGAGGCCAGGGAGGCATATCAGATGGCCATTGGCCTGGAAACAGACCCTGCCAGCCGCCGTTTTCTGCTGGCTAAAGTGAATTCAAGAACTCAATAAGCGATTGTCGCTCAGATTTCGCTGCGTTTCGGAAGGCTTCACGGGATTTTTCAGCCTCGCCACCATGCCAGAGAATGGCTTCGGCTGCACCCCTGGCGCGGCCATCATGCAGCAGCAGGTCATGCCTGTTCACAGTAGGGATAAGTCCCAACCCCCAAAGGGGCGG
>JANMKJ010000069.1:0-6484 GCA_031371945.1 Rhodobiaceae bacterium | reverse complement strand
CCGGCATCACGGTGAGCAAAACCGCTGTGGTCATCAAGGCAGGCACCACCCACATGGAAGTTGCCACTTCGTCAGCTGTCAAGAAAGCCATTCCGGCACTTTGGGAAATGGCGGGTAAAATCGGTGGCGTGCATGTGCGTCACCGTGGCACCATTGGTGGCTCCGTCGCCAACAATGATCCCGCAGCCGATTATCCATCGGCGTGTTTGGGACTTGGCGCCACCATCATCACCGACAAGCGCAAGGTTCCAGCCGATGCGTTCTTCACCGGCATGTTCCAAACAGCCTTGAAACCCGGCGAAATCATAACCGCCGTAAGCTTTCCCATTCCGAAGAAGTCCAGCCACCAGAAGTTCCCCAATCCTGCATCCCGCTATGCCCTCACTGGCGTGTTTGTTTCGCAAGATTCTGCCGGGAAGGTGCGCGTGGCGGTAACCGGGGCCGGGCCAAAGGTGTTCCGCGTCTCGGCCATGGAAGAGGCCCTGTCAAAGTCGTTCAATGCAGCTGCATTGTCTGGCATTGAAGCCAGTGCCAAGGGTCTGAATACCGATATGCACGCCACCGCAGCTTACCGCGCCCACCTCATTGGCGTTCTTGCACGGCGAGCGGTTGCGGTTGCCAGGTAAGTAACCCATATTGACAGAGGGGCCTGCAGGACATGATCCTTGCAGGCCTTTTCATGTGTAAAGGCCGAGATGACCAAAGTCCCCGCTTCGATCGACGAAACTGTAGCCCTTCTGAAGGGTGAGGGCTACGTGGCCGGGCGCGATCTTGCCACCGTGGTATTCCTCGCCTTGAAGATGCAGCGTCCATTGTTTCTGGAAGGCGAGGCAGGCGTTGGCAAAACCGAGGTCGCAAAGGTTCTGGCTGAAGGTCTGGGCAGAAAACTGATCAGGCTGCAGTGCTACGAGGGACTGGATATCAATTCCGCCGTTTACGAGTGGAACTACGCTGCACAAATGATTGAAATCCGGCTTGCCGAAGCGTCTGGAGAAGTGGACCGCAAGCGCATGGGCCAGGATATTTTTGCCGAGCGCTTCCTCGTCAAGCGCGCCCTGCTGCAGGCCTTGGAAGGTGCTCCGGGGTTGGCGCCTGTATTGCTCATTGACGAAATCGATCGCACTGACGAGGCTTTTGAAGCCTATCTTCTGGAGTTGCTCTCGGACTACCAGGTCACCATTCCGGAACTCGGCACCGTCAAGGCCACTGAGCCTCCTATTGTCATCATCACGTCAAACCGCACCCGTGAAGTGCACGACGCGCTGAAGCGGCGCTGTCTCTACCATTGGGTGGGTTACCCCGATGCCACACGTGAATTGCAGATCGTCAACACCAAGCGTCCCGATGCGTCCCTTGCGCTGGCGCGGGAAGTTGTGGGCTTCGTGCAGGCGTTGCGGGCCGGGGACCTATTCAAGGCACCTGGTGTGGCTGAAACCCTGGACTGGATTACCGCCCTGCACGAGTTGGATAGCGTCACGCTCGACCCCCAGACTGTCAATGACACTCTTGGCGTGCTGCTCAAATACCAGGACGACATCGTTCGCATGGAAGGCTCGGAAGCCAAGCGCATTCTCGACCAGATCAAGGACGAGATACGGACCGCCGCCGTGACCCGCCAGTGACGAGCCTGGCCGAGCCAACCGGCAAGCTGGCCAACAACATCATGCATTTTGCCCGCGTGCTGCGTGAAGCGGGGCTGCCCGTTGGGCCGGCCTCGGTTCTCGACGCGCTTGATGCGGCACTGAGTGGCACTCTTGAAACCCGCGAAGATTTTTACTGGACCCTGCATGCCATTCTGGTGAAGCGGCGTGACCACAAGGAAGTATTTGACCAGGCATTTCATGTTTTCTGGAAAAAGCCGAAGATGCTAGAACAGTTGATGAAGCTGATGTTCCAGCAGATCACCCGCAATGCCGGTGACAAGGCCAAGCAGGCAGGTTTCCGCCGTCTCGCTGAGGCCATGTTCGACAAGGTGGAAACCCAGAGCCGGGCCCGAGAAAAACCCGAAGTATTGGAATTGGAGGCGACCTTCACGGCGTCTGCCGATGATATATTGCGGGCCAAGGATTTTGAACAGATGACGCTGGGCGAACAGGGGCAGGCCAAGGCAGCAATCGCAACCTTGCGCCTCAATCCACGGCTCACCCGGACCAGGCGCTTTGTGCCCGATATGAGTGGCACCCAGATCGACATGCGCCGCACACTGAAGCTCTCGCTCCGGACCGGAGGCGGCCTCATACCGCTGGCAAGGCGCAAGCGGCAGGTGAGGGAGCCACCACTTGTCGTGCTCTGCGACATCTCCGGATCGTGTTCAAACTACAGTCGCATGTTCCTGCACTTCCTGCACGCTGTTGCCAATGACAAGACTCGCGTCACCGTATTCCTGTTTGGAACCAGGCTCACCAATGTGACCCGTGAATTGAAACGTCGTGACATTGACGAAGCGGTGGCGAAAGTTTCGGCGGCGGTCAAGGATTGGTCGGGCGGCACGCGCATTGGCCTCACACTCAGGGAATTCAACCAGAAATGGGCCAGGCGGGTTCTTACCCAGGGGGCCGAAGTGCTGCTGATGAGCGATGGTCTTGAACGGGAGAATACCGAGCAACTCTGCCATGAAATGCAGCGCCTGCGCCGTACCGCCAAGCACATCGTCTGGCTGAACCCCTTGCTGCGTTTTGACGGATTCGAAGCCAAGGCCTCGGGAATTCGGGCCATCATGCCCTTTGTCGATGAGTTCCGCCCGGTCCACAGCCTCGACTCCCTGACCGACTTGGCGCGTACTCTTGCGAGCCGTACCAGCCCGGCGCATGATCCACGCAAATGGAGATAGAAATGGCAGGAACTGACCACACGATACTGGACCAGGCCGCAAGCTGGTTGGCTGAAGGGCGGAAAGTTGCACTGGCAACCGTGATAGAAACCTGGGGTTCGGCGCCCCAATCGGTTGGCAGCCAGCTTGCCATTGATGGCAACGGCAATTTCATCGGCTCGGTTTCCGGGGGATGCGTTGAAGGAGCCGTCGTGACCGAAGCGCTCGATGCAATTGCCACGCAAAAGGCAAAGGTTCTGGCCTTCGGCGTGGCCGATGAAACCGCCTGGCAAGTGGGACTGGCCTGTGGCGGAAAAATTCGTGTGCTGGTGGAGCCGCTGGAGGCATGAAGCGCGAACTGCTTGAAAGCCTGCTGGCGGCAAGGCGAGAACGCAAAGCCGTGGCAACTGTTACCCATCTCGCCAGCGGGCAACAGCGGCTGGTTCGCAAAGAGCAACTGGCTTCTGATCCCCTGGGCGCGGTGCTTGAGGAGGGCTTCAGGTTTGACCAGTCTGGCATGCACGGCGATGATTTTGTCAACATCTATAATCCGCCACTCCGCCTCATCATCGTTGGAGCCGTGCATATCGCGCAAGGCGTCATCCCCATGGCATTGCAGGCAGGCTACGACATCACTGTTGTCGACCCCCGCGGCGCCTTTGCCACGGGTGCTCGCTTCCCGGATGTTGCCCTGCATGCCGAGTGGCCCGACGAAATTCTGCCGAACCTGAAACTTGATGCACGCACCGCCATGCTCGCCTTGACCCACGACCCCAAGATCGATGACCCGGCCCTTGGCCTGGCACTTAAATCGGACATTTTCTATATCGGTGCACTTGGCTCTAAAAAGACCCAGGCCAGCAGGCAGGAACGGTTGAAGGCGGTAGGGTTCACTGAGGCGGAGCTTGCCCGCATCCATGGTCCCATTGGCCTGGCCATCGGTGCCAAGGGTGCCGCCGAAATCGCCATCTCGATCATGGCTGAAATGACCCGCACTTTGCGGTTGGGTCATTGACATGATCTTCGGTGAAATTCCCGTCAGGGAGGCAATCGGTGCCATCCTGGCGCACTCCGTGGCCTACGGTGAAGGCGTATTCAAGAAGGGCAAGCTGCTTAACGCTGCCGATGTGAACCAGCTTGAAGCAGCAAACATACGCCACGTCTTTGCAGCCGTTCTGGAACAGGACGATGTCTCCGAGGATGAGGCAGCCCATATGCTTGCCACGCGGCTTTGTGGGGCAAATATTGACGTGCAGCAGCCTTTTACCGGCCGTTCCAATCTTTACGCGGCCAAGCGTGGCATAATCGTTGTCGATGTCGCGCGCGTCACTGGGTTGAACCGTATCCACGAAAGCATAACTCTGGCTACGCTCGGCGCCCACTCCCTTGTCGGACCACGGCAAATGGTCGCCACGGTAAAAATAATTCCCTTTGCCGTGAAGCGGGAGATACTCGACCAAGCACTGGCAGCAGTTGGAACTGAGCCGGTTATCACACTCGCGCCACTGACGCCCCATGCGGTAGGCCTTGTAATATCGAAGTCACCGCGCACCAAGCCGTCGTTGGTTCAGAAGTCCGAGACCGCTATGCGCGAGCGGGTGACGGCACTTGGCAGCACCCTGTCAGAAGTCATTGTCTGCGATCACGCAATTGGCGCGGTTCGCAGCGCAATCTCCACGTTGTACGCGGCAAAATGCAGCCCCATTCTCGTGTTTGGCGCATCGGCCATTGTGGACAGGGGCGACGTGGTGCCGGCCAGTGTCATGGCAGCAGGTGGCGAGGTCCTGCATCTCGGCATGCCCGTAGACCCCGGCAACCTGATGATGCTGGGGCGCTTGGGCAACGTTCCGGTCATAGGTGTTCCCAGCTGTGCCCGCTCGCCCAAGGTGAATGGTTTTGATTGGGTGCTGGAGCGGACACTTGCTGGGTTGAATGTATCTGCCCACGACATCATGGGCATGGGGGCAGGCGGGCTGCTAGCTGAAATTTCCTCCCGCCCGTCACCTCGTGACGCCACGCCGTCAGCCCACCACGCGCCGAAAATTGCGGCAATCGTGCTCTCTGCTGGAAAATCAAGCCGCATGGGAAGCAATAAGCTCGTGGCCGATCTGGGCGGCAAGCCGCTGATCCGGCACACCGTTGAAAACCTAAAGGCATCGAACGTGGCCGATACCATCGTCGTGACCGGCAATGAAGCAGCATCGGTACGCCACGCGCTGGAAGGCCTGGCGGTGAAATTCATAAATAACGATCATTTTGCCGAGGGCCTTTCAACCTCGCTTCGCGCCGGGTTGGCAGCTGTAGCGGATGATGTGGACGCCGTCCTGGTCTGCCTGGGTGACATGCCGCTGGTCGATGCCACAACCGTTGACCGCCTCATTGCATCATTCAGCGTTGCTGACCACCGCACCATCTGCGTTCCGGTCCATGCAGGAAAGCGTGGAAATCCGGTGTTGTGGGGTCGGCAGCATTTTATTGGATTGGAGGCAATTTCAGGCGACCAGGGTGGCCGGCTGCTCATGCAGTCGCTTTCCGATGAAATTGTCGAAGTTGAAATACCTACAAATGGCGTTTTGGTCGATGTGGACACGCCATTGGCCCTCAGTGAGGTCAGATCAACTTTAGACCTTTGAAACTGGTATGACCCTTTCGGCCAATGATCACATGATCGTAGACCACAATGCCAAGCTTGTTGCCGGCGTCGATGATGCGCTGGGTCATGTCTATATCGGCAAACGACGGCGTGGGATCTCCCGAAGGGTGGTTGTGCACCAGTATGATCGATGAAGCGGAAAGTTCCAGCGAGCGCTTGATCACTTCGCGCGTGTAGACCGGCGTATGGTCAACGGTGCCTTCCTGTTGCACTTCGTCGGCAATCAACTGGCTTTTCTTGTCGAGGAAGATGATGCGAAACTGTTCCTTGCTCTGATAGGCCATGGCGGCACGGCAATATTCAAGGATTGCCGTCCATGAGTTAAGTAAGGGGCGGTTGATCAGGTCACCCCTGAGCAGCCGCAGCGCTGCAGCGCGTATCAGTTTCAATTCTGTGGTGATGACTTCACCGACGCCATCGACCTCCATCAGCCGCTCGGGAGGCGCACTGATCACTTCTGCAAAACTTCCAAACCGCGCAATGAGGTTCTTGGCTATCGGCTTGGTGTCAGCCCGCCTTACAGCCCTGAATAGCACCATTTCCAACAGCTCGTAATCGGGCAGGGCCTCGGGGCCGGCATCCCGAAACCTCTCACGCAAGCGTTCGCGGTGCCCAAGAAAATCGGCCTTGGCTTGTGTATCCTGAAAGCCAGTGGTCATGAGTCAAACCCTGTAGGGTGGGCAATGCAGCCCGCGTGGAGATATCGTGAATATTTCATAGCCGGTGGCAGTTACTGCAATGGTATGCTCGAATTGCGCTGACAGGGAACGATCGCGGGTGACAGCAGTCCAGCCATCGCTCAGGACCTTCACGTGGGGCTTGCCGAGGTTGATCATGGGCTCAATGGTGAAGAACATCCCCTCCTTGAGCTCCACACCTTCGCCCATGCGCCCATAATGCAGGACATTGGGATGATCGTGGAAAATCCGGCCCAGTCCATGGCCGCAGAAATCCCTCACGACGGAACAACGTTCGGCTTCAGCAAAAGTCTGGATGGCGTATCCGATATCACCCAGATGTGC
>JANMKJ010000048.1:0-7161 GCA_031371945.1 Rhodobiaceae bacterium | reverse complement strand
TCGGCCAGCGCCTTGTTCACGCCGGGGTTGCGATTGGGGTTGAGTATGCTGGTTTCGGTTACAATCAGCGTGCCCTCACCATCGAGGGCGAGCGAACCGCCCTCGCAAGTCATCCAAGATTTCCGCACCGGGATATTCTCGTGGGCCAGCAGCGTTCCGGCCAGTGCTGCATCGTTGTCCCAAGGTGCGTGCTTCCCGCCCCAGGCGTTAAAACGCCAGGATACACCCGCAAGTCCCTTGTCCTTGCTGGTGACAAGCGTTGGGCCGCAATCGCGCATCCAGAAATCATCAACCGGCAGGGCGATGACCGCTGCCCTATGGCCCAGGGCGTTTCGGGCGGTGTCGGCATGATCCGGATGGGCAACGACGGCCACGGGCTCAAATGCGGCAATAGCACCCACAATGTTCACGTACTCTCGCTGCATGGGGCCAAGCCTTTGGCCGTACAGATCCTCGCGGTGGGGCCAAATCATCCAGGTCCTAAGATGCGGCGCAAATTCGGCGGGTTTCCGGAAATCATGTTGTTTATGAATTATATTCATTTCAATTTCCTCAAAAGGAAGTTGCTTTACTAATTTGGTGGATTTTGAATGATTATTGTTCTAAATCAACTGAGAAGCACTTGGCCAATACATGAATGAAATTCATATGAGACGATTTCGCAATGTGCCTCCGCTGCAATACCTCCTGGGCTTCGAGGCCGCCTCCAGGCTGGGGAGTTTCAGCGGCGCAGCGGCGGAGTTAGGCCTTACCCAATCTGCCATCAGCCACCAGATGCGGCTGCTCGAGGAACGGATCGGCCAGCCGCTGTTTATGCGGGTCGGTCGCAGCGTGGTGCTGACGGACGCTGGCCGGGACTACCAGCGCAGCGTGATGAAATCACTGGAACAGCTTGAGGGCGGTTATCGCCGCCTTGAACCCTACCGCAAACCCGGGAGTGTCGTGATCTATGCGCCCCGCGACTTTGCCGCGCGCTGGCTGATGCCGAGGCTGCACCTCCTGAGACAGGCTGTTCCGGCCTGTGATCCGTGGATTGATACGTCGGGCACGCCGGTCGATTTTGACGAGATGGAAGCCAGCATCGCCATCGTGCGGACCCAGGCACCGCTGGAAAAGCTGCAATCCTTGCTGCTCATGCGTGATTTTCTGGCACCGGTGGCGTCTCCGTCCCTGACGCGGCAAACGATCACAACGGCAGACGACCTGCTGAAATTTACCCTGCTGCATGATGAGCGCTCCGATGGCTGGCAGGACTGGTTTACCCACATGGGCTGGCATGCCGCCGATATATCATCTGGGCTCGACTTCAGCGACAGTGACTTTGCACTGGGTGCTGCCGAACTCGGGTTGGGCGTGGCTCTGGCCAGCCTGCCGCTTGCCGCAGCCTCCCTGTCGCAGGGAACACTTGTGTCGTTGAGCTACGAAACACTGCCAACACAACAGGCGTGGTTTGCAATATCGACATCGAAGGAACTCGGCGATCCCCTCACCCGGGAGGTGTGGGATTGGTTCGCACGGGCCGCCGGACTGCGGTAATCCTTCAGTCTTGACAACATACCAACTGGTTGGTACTTATCGTTATGGCCGAAACCCAGCACCCCACCAAAACAAAAATTCTGAATGCTGCGCTACACGTCATTCGTGCCAAGGGATATGCCGCCACGACGGTCGATGATATCTGTGCCTTTTCGGAAGTGACCAAGGGCGGATTTTTCTACCACTTCAATGGAAAGGAAGACTTGGCCATTTCCGCCGCCCGGCATTTTGGGCAGATGGCCGATGGCCTGTTCACAACGGCACCCTATCAAAGAATCCAGGATCCGCTGTTTCGCCTGCTGGGGTATGTGGATTTTCGTATTGCCCTTTTGAAAGGCGAGTTGTCGGATTTCACCTGCCTGTTGGGCACCATGGTGCAGGAAGCCTATGAAACCCATCCCGCCATTCGCGAGGCCTGCGACCTGTGCATCTCGGAAAATGCGGCCATGGTTGCCAAGGATGTGGCACTGGCCAAGGAGTATTACGCACCCGATGCGAAGTGGGGTGCGGAAGGTTTGGCCTATTACACCCAGTCCGTGATCCAAGGTGCGTTCATCCTGGCCAAAGCCAAGGGCGGGCCCGCAATTGCCATCGAATGCCTGCAGCATTTGCGACGCTACATCGAATTGCTTTTTGAAATTCCAAACCCGGAGGAGGCGTAATGGCCATTCAACATTATCATGGGGGCTGCCAGTGTGGTGCGGTAAAGTACGAGGTCGATGCCGATCTCGACCGCACTTTCGTCTGCAATTGCTCGCGCTGCCAGAAACTTGGCTCGGTCCTGGCCTTCACGCCGCGCAACAGCTTCACCCTGCTATCAGGGGAAGACATGCTCACCGAATATCTTTTCAACAAGCATGTCATGCGGCATCTGTTCTGCAAGGTTTGCGGCATTCAAAGCTTTGCCTATGGGATCATGCCTGATGGTGCGCCAATGGCCGCCATTAATGTCAACTGCGTGGAAGGGGCCGAGCCACGGCAATTGAAATCCCATCTCCATGATGGAAGAAATCAATAGAAGGAAGACGGTCATGACCCAACACGTTTCAAAATATATCTGGTACGACATGATGACACCGGATGTGAAATCCGCCACGGCATTCTATGAAAGCGTGGTGGGCTGGAAGATTACGGATGCCGGCATGCCGGACAGGGCCTATTCAATCCTCAATGCGCAGGACGTGATGGTGGGTGGCCTTATGCAAACCCCCAAGGGCATGGAAAAAATGCAGGTGCCACCGCGCTGGCATGGCCACATCTACGTCGCTGATGTCGATGACTATGCCAAGCGGGTTGTCGCTGCTGGTGGTGTCATAGACCGGGAGCCTTCTGACATTCCTGGCATTGGCCGCTTTGCCGTGGTATCGGATCCCCAGGGCGCCAGCTTCATCCTGTTCAAGCCCAACAGCACAGACATGCCAAAACCCATTGCACCCGACACCGCAGGACATGTCGGCTGGCGCGAACTTCACACCACTGATGCTGCGGCCGCGTGGACATTCTATGAAGGACTTTTCGGCTGGAGCAAGTCCCGCGAATTCGACATGGGCCAGCTTGGCACCTACCATGTCTTCGCAACAGGAGCCGAAGATGCAGGCGGCATGATGAACCGGATGCCGGACATGCCGAAGTCCCATTGGATTTATTATTTCAACGTCGACAGCATTGATGCAGCGATGGCCCGCGTCAAGAAGGCCAAGGGAAAGATCATCATGGGGCCGCACCAGGTGCCAACTGGCCACTGGATCGTGCAGGGAATTGATCCCACCGGTGCCACCTTTGCACTGCTTTCACGAACACCCTAGGCGTACCTAGTTCCACCAACCCTTGTGGTCACGCTTGGGCTGGCGCAACACGCCGCCTTCGCCCTGCGGCTCAATCTCCATAAGGTAGCGGTGTACCGGGCTCATGCGGTCGTAGAGACCCTGGGTCAGGTGATCGAGCTGCACCAATTGCTGCGGCAGGTCGCGCCGCGTGTAGGTGAGATGCATCATGCGGCGTTGGGCATTGCCCTTCTTCAACGTGCCGCTGTGCCACATGGATGAGTTGCAGATGATGGCAGAGCCTGCAGGTGCCGTCACATAAACCTCGCCCGGATATGGCGCATCGAGGTCCTTTGGAATCTTCTTCTGCTCTTCGGCGGAAACGGGTTCCGGCTCCCAATCGGCCTGATTGACATATGGCACGTTGATGGGTGCCCACCACTGGGAGGTTGGCACCACGCGGGTGGGGCCATTGTCCAATGTCATATCATCAAACATCAGCATGGCATTCAACACCCACCAATCGTCCTTGAATCTTTTCGGCACATCCACATGCAGGGCCTGGTGGCCGTAACCCTGATTGGGATCGCGCAGATTGGCGCCATGCACCTTTATCTCGCCCAGCAGGTAGTGGGCGGCCGCCAGAACGGTTGGAATTTGTAGGCATCTGTCAAAGGCTGTGGTCTTGTTGAAGATATTTGATATGCGGCGCGCACCCGGTTCCACATGCACCTCGTGGCCACCCTGGTCGGCCTCGAGAGCGTGCACGCGCTCGAACTCGTCACGCATGATCTGCAGGTCTGCCGGGGAGAACACGTTTTCCACAATGAAGAAGCCTTGCTCGTCAAGTTCGCGCTTCTGCTGGGCGCTGATGGCACTGGTTCCAATACCCAGTTCATGCAAGGCTTGTTTGGTGTACATCTCGGGGTTCTCCGGTAAATTGCTGCTGTGCTTCAAGTCAAACAGATATTGCGCTAATTGTCATGACGCAGCGCACGCGAACAGAGGACGCATATGGTAGAAAAACACGTTGTTATTATCGGTGCAGGTTTGGCCGGTGCGGCAGCCGCTCTGCGTTTGGGTGAGGCGGGTATGGCGGTCACGGTCCTGGAAGCACGGTCGCGCATTGGCGGCAGGGCCTATGTCAAGGCGTTTGCCGACGGGGGACCATCATCGCCGCTGCTTGAGTACGGAGGCAGCTGGATAACGCCTTGGCACTCGCGCATTCGGTCACTGGTCGTGGAATGCGGTCTTTCGCTTCGACCGCGCGCTGCCGTCACCAACCGCCTTTGGCTGCGGGATGGCGAAGTGCATGGCGATGGACCGGTGGGGCAGAACGACCGTGCCGCCCATGAGCGTGCGCTTGCCCGGGTGGCGTCCGATTCCGCCCTGTATAAATCTGGCCACCAAGTGGATGAAAAGGGCCGCCCGCTCACGGGCATCAGCTTCAAGGCCTACCTCGACCGTTTGGCCGCACCGCAAGCCACGCGCCATCTCTTCTCCGCCTGGTGGACCGTTTCGGGCAACGGCAATCACGAGATGGTTGCGGCGAGCGAATTCCTTGGCAGTTGTTCCTATGGCGAAGGATTGGCTGAAGGCATGATCGACGTCTGGGCCGATACGGTGAGCCCTGGCATGGCAGACCTTGCCGAACGCATGATCGCGAGGTCAAGGGCCAAGCTCCTGTTAGATACGCCCGTGACCCGCATCGCGCAGGGACATTCATCCGTATACGTATCAACTGAGCAGGGTGAAACCCTTGAAGCCAGCCAATGCATCGTGGCATTGGGCGTCAATCAGTTGGGCGCCATTGAATTCACCCCTGCCCTTAGTGCTTCCAAAAGTGAAACCATATCGCGCGGCCACGGCGGGCGGGCTTTCAAGGTGTGGGTGAAAGCCCGGGGAGTGGCCGTGGGAACGCTTGTCACTGGTGATGGCTCAGGCATCGAATTTGCCTTTGCCGAGCGCGCCACCGACGATGGTGCTGCATTGATAATCGGCTTTGGCCTTGAGGCGGAGAGCGTTGAGCCGCGCAATCCTGCCTGGGTGAAACGCCAGATGGCGCGGCTGTTTCCCAATGCCGATGTCATTGCGTCAGATTCCCACGACTGGTTGAACGATCCATTCGCCAGGGGTGCCTGGGTTGCCGCCCCTGCGGGCCATGAGGCGGGACTGGATTTTGCCAACTGGCAGGCCGAGCAGCGCATCTCCTTTGCCTCATCGGATATCGCGCCGGACCAGGCAGGCTGGTTCGAGGGTGCGGTGATTTCAGGCGAAGATGCGGCAGGGAAAGTGTTAGCGGCGTCGGGGTAATCAAGTGGCACTTTCATTCCGGCAGCGCAAAGCTGCAGGTGCTGGGTCTATGCCATTCACGGCTGCGCGTGGTTTCCTGCGGCACAAGCAATAAAAAACCCCAGTGTTTCCACCGGGGTTTTCGTATTTCTGGCTTTGTCTGTGGCTGGACTTAGAAGTCCATTCCACCCATTCCGCCGCCCATGCCGCCGCCGCCCATGCCGCCTGGCATGCCGCCGGACGACTTATCCTTGGGCTTTTCAGCGATCATGGCTTCGGTGGTGATCAATAGGGAAGCAACCGAGGCTGCGTCCATCAGGGCCACGCGCACGACCTTGGTGGGATCGATGATGCCGGCCGTAACCATGTCGACATACTCTTCGTTCTGGGCATCGAAGCCGTAGTTGCCGGATTTCTCGAGCAGCTTGCCAACCACGATGGAGCCTTCAACGCCGGCGTTCTCAACGATCTGGCGCAACGGCGCTTCAAGCGCCTTCGAGACGATGTTGATGCCTGCCTGCACATCAGCGTTGGGTGACTTCAGGGCTTCAACAGCCTTCTTGGCACGCAACAGTGCAACACCGCCGCCGGGCACGATGCCTTCTTCAACGGCTGCACGGGTGGCGTTCAAAGCGTCGTCAACGCGGTCCTTGCGTTCCTTCACTTCGATTTCGGTAGAGCCGCCAACCTTGATCACGGCAACACCGCCGGCCAACTTGGCCAAACGTTCCTGCAGTTTTTCCTTGTCGTAGTCAGACGTGGTTTCTTCGATCTGCGCCTTGATCTGGCCAACGCGGCCTGCGATGTCAGCCTTCTTGCCGGCACCATCGATGATCACGGTGTTTTCCTTGTCAACGCGAACCCGCTTGGCGCGGCCCAGCATGTCGAGGCCAACATTCTCAAGCTTGATGCCAAGGTCTTCCGAGATGACCTGGCCGCCTGAAAGTGTTGCGATGTCTTCGAGCATGGCCTTGCGGCGATCGCCAAAGCCTGGAGCCTTTACGGCTGCAATCTTGAGTCCACCGCGCAGCTTGTTGACCACGAGGGTGGCCAGGGCTTCGCCTTCAATGTCTTCAGCGATGATGAGCAAAGGCTTCTGGCTCTGCACAACGGCTTCGAGAATTGGCAGCATGGCCTGCAGGGAGGACAGCTTCTTCTCGTGCAGAAGAATGTAAACATCTTCCAGTTCGCACAGCATCTTGTCGGCGTTGGTGATGAAGTATGGCGAGAGATAACCCCGGTCAAACTGCATGCCTTCAACAACTTCGAGCTCGGTTTCGGCAGTCTTGGCTTCTTCGACGGTGATCACACCCTCGTTGCCAACCTTCTGCATGGCCTTGGCGATCATGTCGCCAATCGACTTTTCGCCGTTGGCTGAAATGGTGCCAACCTGGCCTACTTCTTCGGTTGACTTGATCTTCTTGGAACGCTTCTTCAAGTCTTCGATGGCGGCAGCTACGGCCATATCAATGCCGCGCTTCAAATCCATGGGATTCATGCCGGCAGCCACGTTCTTGGCACCTTCACGAACGATGGCCTGAGCCAGAACTGTTGCAGTGGTGGTGCCGTC
>JANMKJ010000019.1:0-1686 GCA_031371945.1 Rhodobiaceae bacterium | reverse complement strand
GCCAGGTTCCCGCCCTGCGCGACGGCCAGATGTTCCTCGTCCAGTCCGCCGCCATCTTGGAACACCTGGCCGAAAGCCTGAAGAAGTTCGACGGCAAGACACCGGTCGAGAAGATCCGCATCCGCGAGTGGCTGTTCTGGCAGTGGGACAAGCTGGCCGTGCCCTTGCTGCGCCTGCGCGCCCGCAATCGCGGCTTCCGCCAGTTCGGTGACGAAATCCGCACCATGTACGACACCGAGGCCAAGGCAGCCCTCGCCGTGATTGAGCACGAGCTGGCCAAATCCGAATGGATCGTCGGCAAGAAGCCGACCATTGCTGATATCGGGATTTACGCCGTGGTGCGCTACGCCCCCGAAGCCCTGATCGACCTGACGCCTTATCCCAATGTCAGTGCTTGGAAAAAACGCATTGAAGCTTTGCCTGGTTTTGGTACACCCGAACAGATTCTGCCGATGGAAAGCAAGCTTCTGTAACCAGCAACGAAGGCCAATTGCGTGACTGATGAGAAAGAGCTTGGTGCCGCTCCTGCACCAACAGCCGAAACGTCTCAAAAAAAGCGTCGCAGGCGCCACGGTTATCTGGGTTGCCTGCTGGCAATCACATCCGCCATGCTGGGACTTGTTGCGGGAAGGTTAGGCCAGTTGTGGATCGGCTTTGACGTATTCTCCCAGTTCACGTTGCAGTTCCTCATCATAATTCTGGCTTTTACAATTGGCCTGTTCATGCCGCGTGGCAAGATCCTGGTGGGACTTACCCTGTTCATTGCCATGATCATTGGGTTGGGGATTTGGCCGTACTATGCGAGCCAGCATGTCAAAGTTCTCGGCACTCCAACCGAAAACGAACGGCCACTTGTTGTTGCAAGTTTCAATGCCCTGTTTGTGAACAAGGACTTTGCAGCGCTCAAAAATGAAATCGCACGCATAGATGCAGACGTGATTGTGCTGATTGAGTTTGAACCCGGAAATGTTCCCATTTACGATCAGTTGAAAAATCAGTTTCCCTACCAATTCACTTGTCCACCCAAGGTCCACTGCGACCTTGGAATCATCTCTAAATTTCCACTTAGCAATACCGAAGTGGAATTGAGTTGGGCCGGACCCGACTACATTCGTGCTTCACTTGGCCCGGATTTTGGCGGACTGACAATTTTTGGCACCCATACCACGCGCTTTCCGCATCCTCGCGCCCAGTTCACCCAGGTCAAGGCCTTGGCCAAACTACTGGAAACAGTTGTTGGGCCACTGATTGTGATGGGAGATTTCAATGCCACACCTTTTTCAAGAGTCACTCAAACACTGGCGACTGCGGCAAATATGACAAGGCTCACCAGTCTGCCGTCGTGGCCAGCACAGCTCGGACTGCCACAGGTGGCCATCGATCACATCTTTGTAAGCCCTGGAATTCGCCCACTCACTAGCCAGAGCATTGGCAACAATGCGGGCTCTGACCATTTCCCGGTTTTCATGAAATTGGCGATACCAGTAAAATAGAATTTTGCCAATCTGGTAAACCAGTGGTGAACGGCAGCGAGCGTGAACTGCCGTTAACGTCAGCTAACTCCTTGAAATACAACGATATTTTTGATTTCTGTGTGCGGACAAAAAGGCCCGCAAGTTCCGCCGGTTAACCGCGACGTGATCGCACTACAGATTATCAGAGACGCAAACCTCCGCGATATCCGAC
>JANMKJ010000545.1:0-2041 GCA_031371945.1 Rhodobiaceae bacterium | reverse complement strand
AGCTCACTGCTCAAGCTCATTTACGGTTCCTATAGAACTTCGAGTGGCGCGATACACGTGTTTCACAACAATAGCTGGGTTGATGCAACCAAAGCAGAACCGCGTGAGATGATTGCCATACGCAACCGGACTATCGGCTATGTGACGCAGTTTCTGAGGGTGATACCAAGGGGTGGCGGCGCTGGACATCGTTGCTGAACCATTGATTGAGCGTGGAACTTCACTGACTACCGCCGAAAAGCGAGCGAAGGACTTGCTATCGCGTTTGAATATTCCTGAAAAACTTTGGCAGCTTTCCCCCATGACATTTTCGGGCGGGGAACAGCAACGCGTTAATATTGCGAGGGGATTTGCAGCACATCATCCGGTATTGTTGCTTGATGAACCGACGGCCTCGCTCGATGACGAAAACCGTGATCGTGTCATGGTTCTTATTGAAGAAGCGCGTAATGCAGGAAGTGCGGTGGTCGCGGTGTTCCATGACGAGGCAGAGAGGTCCCGCGCCTGTCAGCGGGCCGTTTCGCTTTAGAGGTGAACATCTCGCGGGCGTCACCGGTTTGTAAGAAGCTTGTCACAAAGACCGATTAACCCTTCGTTAAGCTATTGCGGAGGGTAGAGCGTTGGCCACCATAAGCATTTCAGGATTGCACAAGACGTTTGCAAACGGAACCAAGGCGCTGAATGGCATTGATCTCAATATCAAGTCCGGCGAAATGGTAGCCCTGATTGGTGCTTCAGGTTCTGGAAAATCTACCCTCATCAGGCATCTGGCTGGTCTTGTTGAAGCTGACGCCGGATATCCCAACGAAGTGCTTGTGGGCGACCGTTGCGTTCAGTCCAACGGCAAAATTTCAAGGGACGTGCGTGAGCTTCGCTGCAACATTGGCGTCATTTTCCAGCAATTCAACCTGGTAGGACGCATGTCGGTACTGACCAATGTTCTGACGGGAAGGCTAGGACACATGCCGGTCATGAACGGAGTACTTGGCTTCTTTTCGCGTGCCGACCAGCACCTTGCCATGAGGGCACTGGAAAGGGTGGGCATTGCAAAAACGGCCCGGCAGCGCGCTTCGACTCTCTCAGGCGGGCAACAGCAGCGCGCCGCAATCGCTCGCGCCCTGGTACAGGGTGCCAAAGTATTGTTGGCAGATGAGCCAATCGCTTCACTCGACCCATCTTCGGCGCGACGCGTAATGGAGACACTGGTGGGCATTAATCGTGACGACGGCATCACGGTGGTCGTATCGCTACACCAGGTTGAATATGCGCGTCGATTCTGTCCGCGCACGATTGCCATGCAGGCGGGCCGAGTTGTTTTTGATGGTCCCAGCGTTGCGCTTACCAATGATCGTCTAAAGGAAATTTACGGATCAGCGAGCGAGGAACTCGTATTGCCTGATGCCGCCGATCTCAATGGCCTTTCGGCTGTTGCAGCCTAAACCGAACCCACATTATAGGAGGCATGAAATGAAAATGTTTATGAAGGGGCTTGTTGTAGCAGCCCTTACTGCACTGACTCCGTTGCCAGCACTCGCCGAGGTAACGGAAATCAATTTTGGAATTATATCGACCGAGAGCCAGCAGAACCTCAAACAGGACTGGGCACCGTTTATTGAAGCCATGTCCAAGCAGACAGGCATCAAGGTCAATCCTTTCTTTGCGTCCGATTACGCGGGCATTATTGAAGCCCAGAAGTTCAACAAGGTGCAGATTGCCTGGTATGGCAACAAGTCGGCCATGGAAGCTGTTGACCGCGCCGAAGGCCAGGTTTTTGCCCAAAGCGTGGCCAAGGATGGTACGCAAGGTTACTATGGCCTGTTGGTTGCCAATGCTGAAAACACCAAGCTCAACAGTGTTGAAGACATCAAGAAGTGCGATAAGTCACTTTCCTTTGGAAATGGCGATCCTAATTCCACGTCTGGCTTTCTTGTTCCTTCCGTGTTTGTGTTCGGAGCCAACAAGATTGATGTGAAGACCTGCTTCAAAGCAGTCACCAATGCCAATCATGAGACCAACCTCATGGCAGTTGCCAACAAGCAGG
>JANMKJ010000525.1:0-4464 GCA_031371945.1 Rhodobiaceae bacterium | reverse complement strand
ACAGCAGGACCACGAAGAATGGCACCAAAGAGAAGGCAGCTAATAAACGTTCCCGCCGTCCGAGTTCGACCATTGCTGCCAGCCCTACCTTTTCAATAAATTAAGGGCCATACACCACAGATGTACGGCCCCGATGAATTGTGCACTTACATCTAGGAGATAACTTGCTGCTGCCAAAGCTTAGAAGGCTGCTTGGCGGCATCCATCCAGAGTACGGCGTTGACCGGACGGGCTTTGGCGTATTGCTCCTTGGGAAGCACATTGTTTGCCAGCTCCGGTGGCAAGGTGATGGAGTCGATCAATATCGGGCGAGCAAATCCCTTGGCAAAATTGATCTGGCCTTCGTCCGAGAAGACATATTCCCGAGTCAATTTTGCAAGTGCCGGATGGGGCGCAAAAGCATTGATCGTGGTGGTGTAGCCGCTCGTTACCGAACCATCGGAGGGAATGACCACATCGAACTTGTCCTTGCCGACTGTGTTGCGATAGTTGAGTGCATTGAAGTCCCAGATGATACCGACTTCGATTTCGCCTTTTTCCATATTCCCGGGGTTGGCGCCAATGGTGAGAAGGCGCTTTTGTTCGGCCAATTTGGCAAAGAGATCCATGGCGGGTTGAAGGTTATCTTCGCCGCCACCGCCGGCTATCGCCGCAGCAAGGACGAGCGCATTGGATTGAGCGGCCTTGCCGACATCGCCGACCGCGACCTTGTAGTCACCCGTTGCAAGGTCGGCAAAACTCTTGGGAGGGTTCTTGACCGTCTTTGAAATAATGAAGGCAATGGTACCCGTGTAGCCGAGAGCCCAGTGGCCATCAGCGTCCTTTGCCCAGGCGGGGATCTTGTCCCAGTTGGTTGTCTTGTAGGGCTGGCTTAGTCCTTTTTTGACAGCGATGGGGCCAAACTCCAATCCAACTTCGCCGAAATCGGCGCTCGGATTTGATTTCTCCGCCTCGAACTTCGCCAATTCCTCGGCGCTGCTCATATCCGTGTCAGTGTGGGTTACGCCGTACTTTGACATGACGCCCTTCCACTGGTCTCCCCAATTGGCCCAGTCGTCAGGGCACCCCAGGCTGACAATAGTTCCTTCCTTGCGCGCCATGGCCTCAAGTTCGTCGATCGACTCACCGAAGGATATGCTTGAGCTGAGGAGGAGGGTGGCAAACGCTACTGACGCGGAAAATGTTCTTCGTGAAAATTTCATGATTGACCCCTGTCATTTGGTTCTAATTGCACACGAAACTATCGGGTTACTCCATGAACTCCATGTGACGGACTGCTAACGACTTCGTGTCGTTACGACGAACCTATTCGGCGGCTATGGCGCGGGTAACTGTGGTCGCCCTGGCAGCCATCTTTTTGGTATCGTCCACGCATTGTTGCGTCACGTACCAGTAACGGTGGTTCAACTCGATGTTGAACACTACTCCATCCGCAAATGTGCATTGTTGCAGCAACGCATCCCAGGGAATGTCTCCCCAACCTACGGGAAGGTGCAGATCGCCATGGCCAAAGGCCAAGCGCTCGCCTTCCGTATACATATAGATGTCGTCCTGCCTGCCGAAGCTATCGTGAATGTGCAAATGCCTGGCAAATGGCGCCAGTGTAGCGATCTCGGCGACAAATTCCGACCGACGCCCGATATAATCCAACCAAAGATAGGCATGGCTGAAATCCAGTGTGGCCGCTACGTTTGGATGGTTGACCAACGCAAGTTCCTGGGCCAGCCGGCTGGGTGTGGGGGTGTGGAGATTTCCGTCAAATTCTCCGTACATGCTCTCGACGCAGATCGAGATATTCAGAGTGGCGGCAATGTCCCCAGCCTTGTGCAACAGCTCTCGCTGGCGTGCGTACCGGTCCTCAATCCCATCTGCCTGTTGAACCTTGACCATGCCGGCATGCAGAACGTAGTTCGTTGCACCCACTTCTGCGGCAACTTCCAAAGATGGCTTTAAAACATCAAAATGCCGCTGCAGGCGATACGGCTCATCCATAAAGTTGATGGCCAGGGGGCCGTGCGCAGTAAAAGACACCGTACGGGAAGCGCAAGCACGTTTCAGGGCGTCAAGCTGATCGGTTCTAATGCGTCCGCCCACTACAATATCCATATCATAGGTGGGAAGTTCGATGCTCTCGACACCAAGCTTTTCAATCATGTCGAGTTCGGCACCAAAATCCGAGAGATCGTGCCGTCGCTTTTCAGCTGAGATACCGGTTTTCAACATCTGGCCTAGTCCATTGTTCGTGATCTCATGGCTTATGATACCCATTGATGAATGTTTCACGACGTTGGACTCCTTGAAATGGCATCCATTTCGGATTTACACAGGGTTGCAAGGCAATCGTCACAAACTCCCAATAGCTTCAACTCCACTGGCACCATACGCAGGACGTCCCATGCCTACACTTTCGCTCGAACCGTACCTCCACGAACGTACCGATATCCGCAATTGCAAATTGGGTCGTTACGTTGAAATTGGTGAAGGTACGCGCATCATCGAGAGCGAACTGGGCGACTATAGTTATACGGATCGCTATGCGGATATCGCCTATGCGTCATTGGGAAAGTTTGTGAATATTGCGGCGTTTTCGCGCATCAATCCCAGCGAGCATCCATACCACAGGGCATCGCTGCATCACTTCATGTACCGGTCGAGCTACTATTGGCCTCACGAGCAGGACGAGGCGGAAATCTTTGACTGGCGGCGCTCGCGCCCGGTGATCATCGGCAATGACACGTGGATTGGGCACGGGGCCATTGTCATGAAGGATGTGAGGATTGGTGATGGCGCCATCGTGGCTTCGCACTCGGTGGTGACCAAGGACGTTGTCCCCTATGCCGTGGTTGCAGGCATTCCTGCCAAGATTATCAAGATGCGACATCCCGCAGCAGTTGCAGAACGTTTGCAGCGGCTGGCATGGTGGAATTGGAGTCATGATGTCTTGCGTATGACGCTTCCAGATTTTCGTTCGTTGACTACGGAAGCATTCCTCGAAAGATACGAACACAAGGGCGAACTTCGCGCCGTCATCTAACCGTGATATTTGCCTGTTTGATATGCCCCAATGACCGTTTCGCTATCTCACCGCCAAGCTTGGATGAGGGTTCTAGCCCTTTCAAAATGGGGTGATTTCAAGGCTCTCGGAGATTTTTTTTCGCTCATTACGTGTGATGTTATCCGCCCGCCTGAGTCAGGCCTCATCATGCTGCGCGGGCGCGTTGGTGGAAGCGGGGACGCGTTTAACCTGGGCGAGGCAACGGCCACTCGGTGTGCTGTTCGTTCAGCAAAAGGGCACGAAGGCCACGCCTACATCATGGGGCGGAACCACGCTCATGCAAAACTGGCTGCCATTTGTGACGCGCTCATGCAGGACGAAAACTATACCGGCAAAGTTGATGAGCTGGTCATAAAACCCTTGCAGAAAATCATGGACGAGCGGCGCCGCGTGAGCGCCCAGAAAACGGCCGCAACCAAAGTCGACTTCTTCACTCTAGTACGGGGTGAAAATGATTAGTACTGCATTTGAAGATCCTTCCCATGACTTGGCGCGCACCTTTAGGCCGATATTGGATGCCATGGCACGTCCTGGGGGGATTTTGCCTTTTAATCCACCACTTGCTCCTGCATTAGGATTAAGTTTGGAGGCAGCCGCAATTGCGCTTGCGCTATGCGACTTTCAAACACCGATTTGGCTCGTTGATGAATTACGAACGCCTTCAATCGAGCACTATCTGAGGTTTCAGACGGGAGCACCCCTCACGCGCAACTCTGGTGAGGCGGTGTTCGTTTTCGGTGATGCGCTGTTTAACCTGCCAGCGCTTACCCAATTGTCCAAGGGAACACATGAGTTTCCTGATCGCTCTGCAACCATCATCATCCAGACCAAAGAGCTGCGGAGTGACCAGGGCGTTCGATTGAAAGGTCCGGGAATCAAATCCGAGAACCACTTGAGCGTCATCGGGCTCAATCTTGAATTTTGGCAGCAGATGATAGCCTCGCGTTCGGAATTTCCGCTTGGCATTGATGTGATTTTTGTGGCACCCGGCACAATTGCAGCACTTCCAAGATCCACGGACATTCAACTTGTGGAGGATTTCTGATGTATGTGGCGGTAAAGGGCGGTGAGCGGGCCATTGATGCGGCCCACCGCCTGCTCAGCGAGGAGCGGCGGGGCGACCCGTCCGTACCGGAACTTACACACGAACAAATCTCAGAACAGCTCACGCTGGCGGTTGATCGCGTTATGAACGAGGGCTCGCTATTTGATAGGGGTCTCGCAGCGCTTGCCATCCAGCAGGCGCGCGGTGACCTGATAGAAGCAATTTTTCTTATCCGCGCGGCCCGCACAACGCTTGCACGTTTCGGCTATTCAAAGCCAGCAGACACATCATTCATGCATATTCGCCGCCGCGTATCGGCAGCCTTCAAGGATATTCCAGGCGGGCAGATACTGGGACCGACATT
>JANMKJ010000445.1:0-5627 GCA_031371945.1 Rhodobiaceae bacterium | reverse complement strand
ATGCCGGAAACGCCGTGCAAACCGTGCAGTCAACCGATGCCAAGAAGGTCATTACCGTGCGAACTGCCTCATTTGCGGCAACCGGTGAAGCAGGATCAGCGCCCATTGAAAAGGTGAATGCCGTGGCTGATCCCGGCCTTTCCACTTATCAAAGCGAAAACCTCACCAAGTCGGATCGACCCGAGCTCACCTCGGCAAAGGTCATCGTCTCCGGTGGTCGTGGCATGCAGAACGGCGAAAACTTCAAGATGCTTGAAGCCGTTGCCAAGCAGCTGGGGGCAGCCGTCGGCGCATCGCGTGCCGCTGTTGATGCAGGCTACGTGCCCAATGACTATCAGGTGGGCCAAACCGGCAAGGTTGTAGCCCCCGATCTCTACATTGCCGTTGGCATCTCCGGTGCTATCCAGCATCTCGCCGGCATGAAGGATTCCAAGATCATCGTTGCCATCAACAAGGACGAAGACGCGCCAATCTTCCAGGTGGCCGACTACGGACTCGTGGCTGATCTGTTTGCCGCCGTTCCCGAACTTGAAACCGAACTGGCAAAACTCGGAAAATAGCAGCTTTACGCCTTCAAGCGCTGGGCAATGATTGAAAACACGGCGGCAAGTACGAGAAAGCCAACGGCTGTCCACGCGATGGTCGCTGTGATGCCGGGCCTGATCACAAATCCGCCGGCAGCTGCCCCTATCGATTGGCCGAGGTAAACCGCTGACGTATTGAGTGCGACCGTAGCCGCCGCGAGCGCCGGGGCCACGGCCACCAGCCTGCTCTGCTGCAGGGAGTTGGACGAAAATGATCCAAGTCCCCACACTGCTCCGGCAACGCAAGCCAGGCCATAATGCCCAAAAAACAGGCCAAACATCGTCATTCCGGCGATAAGGCAGAAGATGGCCGTGAGCACGGCGCGCTCCACCCCGATCATCCCGATGGCACGCGTGGCTACGAAATTTCCAAGCACCCCGGCCACGCCAAAAATCGCAAACAATGCCGCAATGTTGGAAGGTGATGCAAGAAACGCCTCGCGCAAGGTGGGGGCCAAATAGCTGACCAGCGTAAACTGGCCCGACATGCTGAGCAGCGTTACCAGCAAAATGCACAGCATGAGCGGACTTTTCAAAACTGCAATCCACGACGACATCATCAGGGGCTGAACCTTCAGGCCGGGCCTGAGCGACAGCCAAACTCCGACCATGGAAACCGCCGAAATGGCACCCATTGCAAAAAATGTAGCGCGCCAGCCAATCTGGTCGGCCAAAATGCTGCCCAATGGAATTCCAGCGACCGACGCCATTGACCAGCCGATAAAAATGAAGGCTATGGCCTGGGACCGCTTTTCCGGCGGCACAATCAAACCCACAGTTGCTGCTGCCTGCGGGGTAAACAACGCTGCGGCAACCATCGTGACCGTGCGGATGATGAGCAGTGACCAGAATTCGGGAGCAAGGGCAGCCAGCACATGGCCAATGGCATAAATTGCGGCCGAAATCGTCAGCAGCAATCGCCGGTCGATGGAACTGGTAAACCCGGCAAGGAGTGGTGCGCCAAAACCCACAACCAGTCCCCCTGCAAAAAGCAGAAGTCCAGCCGTGGCCGGCGGTACGTTGAGGTCAGCGCCCAGCACATTGAGCAGGCCCGCCGGCAGCAGCACGCCCGTGCCGATGACAAAATTGCCAAAGAGTAGCGACCACAACGCCCCTTGTGGAGATCTTTGGGCAGACTTGTCGGTCATGAAATGAAGCCCCTAAAACCTTAAGGAAAGCAGCCCACCTCACGTGTGTCCAGCGCGCGATAAGCATGGCCCTGTGCCGATATGTTGCACCTGCGAAATAAACTTGCCCTACGGCCTTGCAGGTTATAGGCTTGATAAATCAACTCAAGTGAGTAACGGACGGACATGAAGATTCAGAAAGTCGGCATCATTGGTGCTGGGCAGATGGGCAGCGGAATTGCCCACGTGTGTGCTCTTGCCGGTTTTGACGTCGGCGTGAATGATGTCAGCAAGGACCGCATCGATGCGGGAATTAACACCATAACCGGAAACCTGGCACGCCAGCTCAAGTCTGGAAAAATTACCGAGGCCGCCCGTGATGCTGCCCTCAAGCACATCTCGCCCGTATCTGGCTATGAAGGCTTTGCCGACTATGACCTCGTCATCGAATCTGCAGTCGAAGATGAGCAGATCAAGCGCAAGATCTTCGAGGCGCTGTGCCCGCACCTGAAGCCACATACGATCGTCGCGTCCAACACATCGTCCATTTCAATCACCCGGCTGGCGGCGGTGACGGGTCGCCCGGAAAAATTCATGGGCATTCACTTTATGAACCCGGTTCCGGTCATGGAACTTGTGGAACTCATCCGCGGCATTGCCACCGAGGAAGACACCTTTGCAAGCGTCAAGGAATTCACCCTGGCACTGCACAAGACGATTGCCGTGGCGGAAGACTTCCCGGCATTTATCGTCAACCGCATTCTGCTGCCCATGATCAACGAGGCGATTTACACGCTTTATGAAGGTGTGGGTGGTGTCGAAGCCATCGATACGGCCATGAAGCTCGGTGCCCGCCATCCCATGGGACCGCTTGAGCTCGCCGATTTCATTGGCCTCGATACCTGCCTTTCCGTCATGCAGGTGTTGTATGAGGGCCTGGCCGATTCAAAGTATCGCCCCTGCCCCTTGTTGGTGAAATATGTGGAAGCCGGTTGGCTCGGCCGCAAGACCAACCGCGGATTCTATGATTATCGTGGCGAAAAACCGGTTCCTACGCGCTAGGCCTGCAAGGATTTTGGTGCCACGTTGCGCCAGGCAGTTTGCAACGCACTTTTCAGCGTAATCTCATCTGACGCTGCCAGGATGATTTTTGTCCAGCCCTTGCGACCCCAGCCCCCTGTAAGGGATTGAAACACGCCTGGCTCTGCATCCACCATGATGGCCTGCTGCTCAATGGTGAGTTTGATCACGCCCGTGGCATCATCGTTGAGCGATGCAAAGATCTTGTTCTTCACGCGAAAGTCCGCTTTGTCAAAATGCGACTTTTCCTCAGTCCCCGGAAACGCAAGCGCCAGTCGCCGCAAATCGTGACGTGTCATGGCGCTTCGGCTATTGCCGCAAGCAGCAGCGCCTTGGCGTCTTCGCTGGTCCACTCGGCAGGCCCCAGCAGCCTGCCAATTTCATGGCCTTTCCTGTCGACCAGTACGGTCAGCGGCAGCCCGGGTCCCTGCAGGTCATTGAGCGTTTTGGTGGATTCATCCACATAAAGCCCCAAATTTTCGGCACCAGTTTCCTTCAGGTAAGCCGAGGACGCGGTAACGCCCTTTTGGTCAACACTTATGGCCACGACTTCAAAATCTGCCGAGCCCATCAGTTTTTGCAGCTCGGCAAGCGCCGGCATTTCCTTGCGGCACGGGGCACACCAGGTCGCCCAAAGATTAACCAGAACGACCCGGCCCTTCCAGTTTTCGAGTGAGAGTGGCGCCCCCGTCCCGTCCTTGAAACTTAAGCTGGGCACGGCGGGCCTGTCTGGCTTGACCAGGAATGCGGCCATGGAACCTTTCGATAATGCCGTGAAGGAACTGCCCGTGGATATGCCTGGCCCAGGAGGAGGAGTAGGGCCGAGAGAAGACAGATAAAACCCAAATGCTCCCGCAATAAACGCAAGTGCAATAGGGAGAACTGCCGGATTTCGTTTTCGTTTTTGGTCATTCATGGCTAAAAGGCTTACTCGTTCACTCATAGGATTTTCAATGACCAATAAAATGTGGGGCGGCAGGTTCAAATCAGGACCCGACGCCATCATGCAAGAGATCAATGCTTCCATCAGCTTCGACAAGCGCCTCTATGCCCAGGACATCGCGGGCTCAAAGGCCCATGCCGCAATGCTGGCCAAGCAAGGCATCATCTCGAAAGCTGATGCCACGGAAATTAGGCGCGGACTCGATCAGGTGCAAGCCGAGATCGAGGCCGGAAGCTTCACGTTTTCGACAGCGCTGGAAGACATCCACCTCAACATTGAAAGCCGCTTGAAGGACATCATTGGTCCGGCCGCCGGCCGCCTCCATACGGCGCGGTCACGCAATGACCAGGTCGCTACCGATTTCAGGCTCTATGTAAGAGACACAGTCGATCACCTCGACGGTCAATTGAAGGAATTGCAACAGGCCCTCGCGGCAAAAGCCCTGGCCCATGCGAAAACCATCATGCCGGGCTTCACCCACTTACAGGTCGCACAACCCATAACTTTCGGCCACCATTGCCTGGCCTATGTGGAAATGCTGGCCCGCGACCGCTCGCGCCTGGCGGATGCGAGGCAGCGCATGAATGAAAATCCCTTGGGTGCCGCCGCCCTTGCCGGAACGTCTTTCCCCATCGACCGGGTGATGACGTCGAAAGCCCTTGGATTCGACCGGCCCACACGCAATTCACTGGACAGTGTCGCAGATCGTGATTTCGTTTTGGAGTTGCTGTCTGCCGCTGCAATTTGCTCTACCCATCTCTCGCGCCTGGCAGAGGAAATTGTCATTTGGTCAACCAGCCAGTTCAAGTTTGTGAAGCTGTCCGACAAGTTCACCACTGGTTCGTCGATCATGCCGCAAAAACGCAATCCGGATGCCGCCGAACTGGTCAGGGCTAAGCCCGGCCGCATCCTTGGCGCACTGACATCACTTCTGGTCGTCATGAAGGGACTGCCTTTGACCTATTCCAAGGACATGCAGGAGGACAAGGAGCCAGCCTTTGACGCCATAGACAATCTGTCATTGGCCATTGCTGCTACAACCGGCATGGTAGGAGATCTTGTACCTAACGAGAAAGCCATGCGTGCCTCTGCTGCGAGCGGGTTTTCTACGGCCACGGATCTTGCCGATTGGCTGGTGCGGAAGCTGAACATTCCATTCCGCGAGGCTCACCACATTACTGGCTCACTGGTCGCGCTTGCAGAAAAACACGGGTGTGATTTGCCGGAACTGAAATTGGCTGATATGCAGAAATTGGAACCTCGGATTTCGCCCGACGTCTACAAGGTTTTGACGGTCGAAGCTTCGGTCGCATCGCGCAAAAGCTTCGGTGGCACCGCTCCCTCAAACGTAACCCGCGAAGCCAGGCGCTGGCTGAAATTATTGAAGTAAGGAAACGTCATGAAACTTTTGATTACACTTTTGTTGCTGGTTGGAATTACAACGTCACTCAATGCCTGTGGCAGGCGCGGTGATCCTGCGGCACCCCAGCTGCAACAGGCCCAATAACTCATGCATCATTTTTCCTACGTTGATGGTGTCCTCCATGCGGAAGGCGTTGACCTCAACGTAATTGCGGAAGAAATTGCAACACCCTTCTACTGTTATTCCACCGCAACCCTCGAGCGCCACTACAAGGTGATGGCCGATGCCTTCCACGGCACCGATCACCAGATCTGCTATGCCATGAAAGCCAATTCCAACCAGGCCGTGATCAAGACCATGGCGGACCTGGGTGCTGGCATGGATGTGGTCTCCGAAGGTGAATTGCGCCGCGCCCTGGCAGCGGGTGTTCCTGGCCGCAAGATCGTGTTTTCCGGCGTCGGCAAAACCGCCCGTGAAATGGCGCTCGGGCTGAAAGAGGGCGTGTCCTGTTTCAACGTTGAATCAGAACC
>JANMKJ010000444.1:0-15579 GCA_031371945.1 Rhodobiaceae bacterium | reverse complement strand
AGCTCATCAGCTCGCTCGACCGGGCCATTGAATTCCTCAGTCAAACCCTGAAGTTTGGCCGCGCCCAGGAACTGCCGCCGGTGCGCGAACGTCTGCGCCTCAAGGATATTGTCGATGAGGTTGTCGAGCAGGCGGTGGTGCAGGCTTCCAGCCGCATCATGATTTTCAACAACGTGCCGGCGAGTGTGTCGATCGATGCCGACCGCGAACAGCTCATCCGGGTTCTCACCAATCTTGCCCGCAATGCCATCCAGGCCATCGAAACCTTGCAGGGTGAAGTGGCCGAAGCACCGGATGGCAAGATCACCGTGCGGGCCAGCCGCGAGGGCAGTGTCACGCTGGTTGAAATCCGCGACAACGGGCCAGGTGTTCCCAACCAGGTTCGCGATACGCTATTCCAGGCGTTTCACAGTGCCGCCCGCCGGGGTGGCACGGGGCTGGGCCTTGCCATTGCCACGGAACTTGTGAAGGCCCACGGCGGTGACCTGCAACTCCATGAAACCTCGGAGGCTGGCACGTGTTTCCTGGTCAGCATCCCCGACCACGTCACGCAATTGCGCGGCCCGCGCAGTGGCGAACGGCAAATGTCCTGAGTTTTCCGTAAAGCTTGCTTTGCGTCAGGCGGCGTATTAAGGAAGCCCCATCTTGCGCGCCCTTAGCTCAGCTGGATAGAGCACCAGACTACGAATCTGGGGGTCAGGAGTTCGAATCTCTTAGGGCGCGCCAATCATAATGTCTTAGCGTAAAACCAGCGTCTGCTACCATTGATGTGCTTCGCGCGCAAACCGACCAGAGGTCGGACGGCAAAGCTTGATAAGCTGGTTGAGCCTGCCGTTGCTGGCTTCAAAGGCGACAATGGCTGGCCGAGGTTCGTTTACAAAGGGATAAACTAATGGTTCCGCAAGCAAACTCTATGAACTGGCAAACGCTAGCCGTCATTGTGGCCCGGATTATCTTTGCTGCGGTGTTTACCATGGCGGTGGTCTTCAAATTTGCCGACATGAATGGCACTGCGGCTTATATAGCCCGGGCCGGGTTCCCCCTTTCAACCCTTTTGGCTTGGCTTGCAGCCTTTCTCGAAATGGCGCTTATCGTTGGTTTTTTGACGGGAGCATTTTTCTCGGAAACGGCCCTGATTGCCGCTGCTTATGTTCTGTTCCTCGGCTTTGCTTTCCATGGACCTTCACACTGGGCGGGGAACCAGGCCGAGTTTGGTTTTTTCATCGATCATTTTACCTTCGTTGCCGGATTACTGTTTGCTGCAGCCCACGGTCCCGGTCATTTATGGGCTATGAAATACGGATGGCTTCATAAGGCTTGAGCAACTGGAAGTGATTCAGGTGCGACCGGAGAATTGAAGTCAAACGCCCGCGTTGGCGTTGGCCGCAATAATCGTAAGCTGTCCAGTCGGTCGTGGAACCATCCCCGCAACGGACGGTTGTTGTGTCAGGGGGGACTGAACCGAGTGGATAACGATGATGCATGTGGTAAATGATAACATTAGCCTTCAGGAGTTCGCCTTTGATGAATACTGCAGGGTCCATCAAAAGGTGAACAATTTGCGGGGGGCGGGTTTGGGCGTCCCCGACGAATTGAGGGAAACCGAGAAACGCGCCCTTGACGATTACAGGTCATCCAGGAGTGATGCGCACTAGCTCCCGTTAATGATTTCACACGGCTGACCGCATGTGGGCGGCAGGCAGGAATGAACGACAGGCCATCGACGTTCAAATAGTTTCCTCGTCAATCAATGAGGTTCCTGTACCATCCACACCGTCAAATCTGTACACGCATCTTGAGTGCGAAGGCGTAAGGCCGCCTCTCCGAACAACTGGTTGCACCCAATTCGACCAGCCCGGAATAGCTGCCCAGATAAAATGGGCGCAGGCAAACCCGCCTGACTATTCCTATGCGACGTTCTGCAAGAACGTGAAGGCGCTAGGCTGCGCCGGCTATATCGTTTCATTCCTTGGCCGGCGCGTGCTCTACTTTGGTCGCACTGCAGATACCCATGTCGAGTATTTTCCGCAGTAGGTGAGCGTAGGGGCGATAGCGGATCACGCGTGAGTCCGGTGCCGGCGGCTGAACGACCGTTCCTCCAGGGCAAGGGCTGCGTTGACGGTGAGCGGCAGGCCTGCGGCCCACTGCACTTCGTCACGGGTCACGCCGATATCCTTCAGCATATAGTCATCGTAGCTGCCGAGGTCGACGATGCGCCTGCGGGCCTGCCAGTTGCGCCACAGGCGCTTGATGATGGAAAAGCCATGGCCTTCTTCAAGGGAAATGGCGCGGTTCAAAGCATAGTCTCTCATGACACAAGTCTCCTCTGGTCACGGAAAACATAGGTTTTCCATGGTGTTAAGTGATTAAATTCGGCTCTCGATAGTCACAATATGCAAGATTTCTATTGATCAGTCCAACGAATGTATCTTATACTACCCATCACTTTCATTGATGATACGAGGAGACCCCGTGATACCTAATCTTGATGTCGATCTGTTGAAGACGATTCTGGCCATTGCCGATTACGGAAGTTTTACCAGGGCGGCTGACGAGGTTCACAAGACCCAGTCGGCGGTATCCATGCAAATGAAGCGACTGGAAGACATGGTGGGAACGCCACTGTTTGCCAAGGATGGCCGCAACAGCCGGTTTACGCCCGACGGCGAGCGGCTGGTGGACTATGCGCGGCGCATTTCTGCAATCAATGACGAAGCGATTTCCGCGTTCACCAAACCGGAACTGACCGGCACCATCCGCTTTGGCACGCCAGACGATTATGCCGAACGTTTTCTGCCGGAAATTCTGGCGCGCTTTGCCCGCACTCATCCGCTGGTGACGGTGGATGTCGATTGCCTTGGCAGCAGCGAACTGTTCGAGCGCTGCAAGCGCAGTGAAATGGACCTGTCCCTGATCACCTTTGGCTGTGACATCATTACCGATGAACCGGTGCGGCGCGAGAAGCTGGTGTGGGTCACGTCGGCACGCCACGTGGCTCACATGGCGGAGATCTTGCCGCTGGCCATCTCGCATGCAGGCTGCGGCTGGCGCACCATGGTGCTGCGCGCACTTGATTCACAGAACCGCAAGTTCCGCGTGGCCTATTCAACGCCCAATTCCAACGCCGTGAACGCTGCCGTGCTGCAGGGCCTCGCGGTCGGTGCCATTCCTGAACTTTGCCTGCGCCCCGGCATGCGCGTACTGACCGAAAAAGAGGGCTTCCCGACGCTTGGGACTTTCGACATTGGACTGGTGCGCAAGCCCGGCAAGGCCAACAAGGCGATCGAGGCCCTGGCCCGTCATGTAACGGAAAGCATGTCCAACCTGCAGCCGCAGATGTTGGCGGCAGAATAGCAACGACCGGTCAATCCGGCAGCTTGCGCACGGCTCCCTTTGATGCGCTGGTGGCCATTGAGGCATAGGCCTTGAGTGCGGTTGAGACCTTGCGCTTGCGGATCTCGGTGGGCTTCCAGCCCGCTGCATCCTGCGCCTTGCGGCGGAAGGCAAGCGTTGCGTCATCCACGGCGAGGTGAATCTTGCGGTTGGGAATGTCGATATCGATGATGTCACCCTCCTGCACGAGGCCGATGGTTCCGCCTTCAGCTGCTTCGGGTGAAACATGGCCGATGGAAAGCCCAGATGAGCCACCCGAAAAACGGCCGTCAGTGATCAGCGCACAGGCTTTGCCCAGGCCTTTCGATTTGAGATAGCTGGTGGGATAGAGCATTTCCTGCATGCCCGGACCACCGCGTGGGCCCTCATAGCGGATCAGCACGATGTCGCCCGGCTTGATCTTGCCATTGAGGATGCCGAGTACTGCCGTATCCTGACTTTCAAAGATGCGGGCGGGGCCTGAGAACTTGAGGATTGAGTCATCGACGCCTGCTGTCTTCACGATGCAGCCCTCTTCCGCCAGATTGCCATAGAGCACGGCGAGGCCGCCATCCTGGCTGAAGGCATGTTTCTTCGAACGGATCACGCCTTTTTCACGGTCCGTATCCACACTGGCAAAGCGGCGCTCCTGGCTGAAGGCGACCTGCGTCGGAACGCCGCCGGGGGCAGCCGAGTAGAACTTGTGCACCATTTCACTTGAGGTGCGTGTCACATCCCAGTGGTCAAGCGCCTTGGCGAGACTCTCGGCGTGAACGACAGGAAGTGACGTGGTGAGCAGGCCCGCACGATCAAGCTCGCCGAGGATACTCATGATGCCACCCGCGCGGTGCACGTCTTCCATGTGGACCGACGCCACAGCCGGCGACACCTTGCACAGCACCGGCACGCGGCGCGACAATCGGTCTATGTCGGCCATGGTAAAATCAATTTCGGCTTCCTGGGCAGCCGCCAGGAGATGCAGGACCGTATTGGTAGACCCTCCCATGGCGATATCGAGGGTCATGGCGTTTTCGAAGGCGGCGAATGAGGCAATTGAGCGGGGCAGCACATTGACGTCGTCCTGCTCGTAGTAACGACGGGCGAGATCAACGACGAGATGTCCTGCCTCCACGAACAGGCGTTTGCGATCAGCGTGGGTGGCTAGGGTTGAGCCATTGCCCGGCAGTGACAGGCCCAGCGCTTCGGTAAGGCAGTTCATCGAGTTTGCGGTGAACATGCCTGAGCACGAGCCACAGGTGGGGCAGGCCGAACGCTCGATGACCTTGACCTGCTCGTCGGAATAGCGATCGTCGGCGGCGGCCACCATGGCGTCAACCAGGTCGAGTTTCTTCACCTGGTCGTCCCAGACAACCTTGCCTGCTTCCATCGGTCCGCCAGAAACGAAGACGACGGGAATGTTGAGGCGAAGTGCGGCCATCAGCATGCCGGGGGTGATCTTGTCACAGTTGGAAATGCACACCATGGCATCGGCGCAGTGGGCATTGACCATGTATTCAACCGAGTCGGCGATGAGCTCACGCGATGGCAGCGAATACAGCATGCCGTCGTGGCCCATGGCGATGCCGTCATCGACCGCAATGGTGTTGAATTCCTTGGCCACTCCGCCTGCAGCCTCGATTTCACGGGCTACCAGCTGGCCTAAATCTTTCAGATGCACATGGCCCGGTACGAACTGGGTGAAGGAGTTCACCACCGCGATGATGGGCTTGCCGAAATCCTCATCCTTCATGCCAGTGGCGCGCCAGAGCCCTCGGGCACCTGCCATATTGCGACCGTGTGTGGTAGTCCGCGAACGATAGGGAGGCATGTGAGACCCTTTTTTCCAAGCAATTCCAGTTTGTTGTGACGGTATGACAGAAGCGATTGAGCAGAGCAAAGTCAAAATTGCGGTGGCAGCCATCGAAAAATCAAACGTCAGCATCACCGATGCAGACGTCGCGCAGGCAGCCACGCAGCCAGCGGTGGCCTGGGTCGGCATCCATGCGCGGGTGCCAGAGCAATGAGATGGTAATCTCCGGCAATGCAACGGGAAGCGGAAATGTGTGCATTTTTGTGCGCAGGTTTCCGGTGTAGCGCTGTGGAACGGTGGCAATCAAATGGGTGGACCGGGCCAGTGCCAAAGCCTCTGAAAAGGTGCTCACACTTGCCGCTATTTCCCGTCGCTGCCCCGCCTGTTCGAGGGCATCGTCGACCTGATCCCGGTCGTACCCCCGGCGGCTGACGAGGATGTGCTGACTGGCGGCAAAGCGCGAAAGTGTCACTTTTGCTTCGCTCAATTTGTGACCGTTGCGCACGACGCCCACAAACCGGTCCCGAAACAGCGCCATCGCCCGCAGTTCCGGTCCCATCGCATCGCCCACCACGCCCGTTTCCATGTCGACGCTACCCTCGCGCAACGGGGTGGACGAGCGATCAGTCTTTTGCACGAAGCGCAGCCGCACCTGCGGCGCCTGCCGCGCCACGCGGGCCAACAGTGCCGGCCCGAAATTTTCGACAAAGCCATCCCGGTTTCGCAAGGTGAATGTTTGCTTCAATTGTTTGAGGTCAAGGTTTTCTGTGGGGCGCAAGGCGGCTTGGGCTTCCTGCACGATGTGACTGACGCGACCACGCAATTCAACAGCACGGGGTGTGGGCACAAGGCTGCGCCCGGCTCGCACCAGAAGCGGGTCGCCGGTGGTTTGGCGCAATCTTGCCAGGGCCCGGCTCATGGCGGAGGGACTGAGACCAAGCCTTCTTGCAGCACCTGCCACACTGCCTTCGGACAGGAGAACATCGAGGGTGATGAGCAGGTTGAGATCGGGATGTGACATCGGAACACTGTAACATTGCCGGCAGCATTTGGCATAGCGTTTAATGCACTGATTCAATGCAAATGCTGCGTCTTCCGCCATAGTTGCCACGGCACTAGTCTAAGGGAAGCGCCAATTCCGGAGCTATCCGAAAGCCAAACCATGATGACAACAGCATTAGCAGCAGCAGAAAAGAATGAAGCTTCCGTCACATCCGTCAAGTGGGCGCTGGCCAGCCTTTCGCTTGCCACGCTGCTGTCTTCGCTCGGCACCAGCATCGCCAACGTCGGATTGCCCACCCTGGCTCCGGCCTTCGGCGCAAGTTTTGGCGAGGTCCAATGGGTTGTGCTGGCCTATCTTTTGGCCATAACCACGCTGATTGTCAGTGCTGGCAAACTTGGAGACGTGTTCGGGCGCCGCAAAATGCTGGTGGCGGGGCTTGTTCTGTTTACCGTGGCTTCCGCTCTTTCGGGTGTGGCACCCAGCCTGTGGTTCCTGCTTGCCGCACGGGTGGGACAGGGTGCAGGTGCGGCCATCATGCTGGCTCTCAGCATGGCCCTCGTCGCCGAGACGGTTGCCAAGGAAAGGACCGGCAGCGCCATGGGGATGCTCGGCACAATGTCAGCCATCGGTACAGCCCTTGGTCCAACACTCGGTGGGGTGCTGATCGCTGGCCTCGGCTGGCGCGCAATCTTCCTGGTCAACGTGCCACTGGGCCTATTGGCAGTGGTTCTCGCATGGCGTCATTTACCCGGCGACAGGGTGAACGTGCCGGCTACTCATGCGCGGTTTGACGTTCCGGGCACCTTGCTGATGTCGCTCACGCTCACCGCCTACGCCCTGTCAGTAACGATGGGAGACGGCACGTTTGCGGCCCTCAACATGACCCTTCTGGTGGTCGCAGTGATCGGACTGGTGATCTTCCTTGTTACCGAGGCCCGTGTGCCTTCCCCGCTCATACGGTTGTCGATGCTGCGCAATCGGGCCTTGAGCACGGGACTGGCCTTAACTGCGCTGGTATCGACTGTGGTTATGGCAACCCTCGTCGTGGGGCCATTCTATCTCTCCCGGGCTCTGGGCCTTAATGCTGCGGAGGTGGGAATGGTGATGTCCGTCGGTCCCCTCATGGCAGCCTTGTGTGGTGTTCTGGCGGGCCGTATCGTTGACAGACTTGGTGCATCACAGGTGGTCATTACCGGGCTTGCCGTGATGGTGGTGGGCACCTTGGCATTGGCACTGCTTCCAGCGATGTATGGAACATGGGGTTACATCTCAGCCATCGCCGTCCTCACTCCCGGCTACCAGTTGTTTCAGGCGGCCAACAACACAGGGGTCATGCTCGACGTCGAACCAGGCCAGCGCGGCGTCATTTCGGGCATGCTCAATCTTTTCCGCAATCTCGGCCTCATCACCGGGGCGGCGGTCATGGGTGCGGTGTTCGCGTCTGCGGCGATGACACGTGACTTCACGGCGGCCCTTCCTGCGGCGGTGGCAGGTGGCATGCAGGTTACGTTTCTTGTCGCAACCGGCCTGCTTGTGGCGGCCCTTGCCGTTGCCATCGCTACTTTGAAGTTGACGGCCCGCGGCGGCAAAATTTAACTTTCGCTTGCCTTCGGTAAGGGGCAAAGATTGCCAGCAGGAGTACCCCGATGAATGAAATTTCCAAAAGTGGCGCACATCAGGACATCGTGCCTTCAAACGTTGAAACACTTTACCGGGACGGTGTCGTTGCCCTGAAAAGCGCGTTCCCGCGTGACTGGGTTGAGGCCATGCGCGAAGACATGATGACGGCCTTCTGGGCGGCCATCCAACGGCCGGGTGGTGCGGTAGGGCGTGGACCCCGGCGCTGGTATGTGGAAATCCATCCGGAAGATTTTGGCGGCTTTGCCGAGCTTGCGTCCCACCCGTGGGTGGTGGGCATGGCGCAGGCGGTCTGTGGCCCCGACTACCAGATCGTCGAGATCGGTTTTGACACGCCTTTCCAGGGTGCCATGAACCAGCCGTGGCACCGCGATTTTCCGTCGCCTCCCGAAACCTATGTGGGCAAGCGCATTACCTCGCTGGCTTTCAACCTGACGGGCGTTGACGTCACCGCCGACATGGGACCCTTCGAGATTGCACCCGGCACCCAATGGGAAGATGGCCGCACCTGGAACCACGAGATGTTTCCCGCAAAAGACATCTGGCCAAAGTTTGCCGCGCTGGGCGTGCGCAAGTTTCCACAAATGGGTGACATCTCATGCCGCTCGGCCCTCACCATGCACCGCGGCACGGCCCATGCCTCACCCATCGCGCGCCCGGTCATGGTGCTTGGCGTCGATGCCCCGGGTGCGGGCCATGCAGCACTCCACGACATGATGGTCACGCAGGCATATTTTGACGCCCTGCCCGCCATCGTGCGCGATCACCTTGTGTGCCGCGTTGTCGACAAACTCGTACCCGTTACCCAGAAACACGACATTGAGGACCTGGTCATGGGTGTATAGCGCGAGGATTCGGTGTTCAGCGCCGGCTTGAAATGCGAAGCTTAGGTACAGGATAGTGAGATTGACGAGACATGCGACCTAGTTTGAGGCATCAGCTGTTTCGGTTGATTTAGACACCCGCCAGACCTTGTTTCCAACATCATCTGCCACAAGCAATGAGCCGCTTTTATCGATTGCCACGCCCACCGGTCGTCCCATGGCCTTTTCGTCCTTTGACAGAAATCCCGTCAAAACATCCTTGGGAGACCCAGATGGCTTGCCGTTGATGAAAGGTATGAAGATAACCTTGTATCCACTGTGTGGCTTGCGGTTCCACGAGCCGTGCTGGCCAACAAAGGCGCCATTGCGCAACTCCGGTCCCAACTTGTCCGACATATTGAAAGTCAGACCCAGGGAACCCGTATGCGCACCCAATGCATAGTCGGGCCTGAGAGCTGCCGCCACCAGATCAGGGCGTTGCGGTTGCACCCGCGCATCAACAACCTGGCCATAATAGCTGAAGGGCCAACCATAGAAGGCTCCCTCTTTCACCGACGTCATGTAGTCGGGCACCAGGTCGTTGCCAATTTCATCGCGTTCGTTGACGACTACCCACAACTCTCCGCTTTCGCTGTTCCAAGACAGGCCATTGGGATTGCGCAGTCCCGAGGCAAACAGGCGCGTTGTTTTGGCGGCCACGTCGATCTCTAAAACCGCTGCACGATTGACTTCAGCCTCAATGCCATTTTCCGCAACATTGCTGTTGGATCCTACCGTGGCATATAGCTTGGTGCCATCGGGGCTGGCGATCACATCCTTGGTCCAATGATGATTGATCGCACCCGCTGGCAGATCGACAAGCTTTTCGCCCTCAGACGTGATCGATGTCGCACCCTCCACATAGGGAAATGCAACAATGGCATCAGTGTTGGCGACATAGAGTTTGTCCTTGATCAATGTCATGCCAAAGGGTGAGTTCAATCCGCTGAGGAAAGATGTCTTCAGTTCTGCAATTCCGTCGCCATCCCCATCACGGAGCAAGCTGATACGATTGGCGCTGGGCACGCCCGCACCCGCCTTCGCCATCACTTTTCCCATCACCCAGCCCTTGACGCCTGTGCCATCCTTTGGTCGCGGCGGGGCATTTGACTCGGCCACCAACACATCGCCATTCGGCAGCACATGGATCCAGCGTGGATGATCAAGGCCACCTGCAAACTCTTTTACGGAAAGCCCGGCTGCCGCAACGGGCATCGTACCCGCAGGCCATGGACTTGCTGGCGCGATGTTGACTGTCGGAATAAGCGCTGAATCTGGGGAGGGCAGAAAAGGGTTCGGTCCGTAACCCTGCTCCGCAGGCACATTCGTAGAATTGTTGACCATGGAAAATACCACACTTGCACCAATGCCAATGATTGTGGCACCCGCCAGTCCGGCAACAAGCAACTTTCTCATGTCCTGCTTCTCTCCAAATTTTACAACAGGTGGTTAAACGCCAATTCCCCGGCGTTGTTCCATCCGGATTGGAAGTGTGTTTCCTGTTGCGACACTGGTGAAGTTGGTGTCCGAAGCAATGCTGCCGTCTGGCTACCGTGCCGCCCATTGTTTAAGCAACGGAACTGAGCGCAGCAATTGCGGTGGAGCCACGATCGCATGGCCAAGCTGTGCCGCCGCCCGCCACGGCCAGCGTGGATCGGCGAGAAAGGCTCTTCCCAGGGCCACAATGTCGGCCTTGCCAGACGAGATGATAGCGTTGGCCTGGTGCGGATCATCGATCAACCCCACGGCGCGGGCCGCGATGTTTGCGCCACTCTTCACCGCTGTCGCCAGGTGTACCTGATAGCCCGGACCTGTCGGCATCTTTTGCAAGGGCGAGTTACCGCCGCTTGAGCAGCAGATGTAATCTGCACCAGCAAGTCTATAAGCCTTGGCTACCGAAATCGCATCGTCAACATCAAAGCCGCCCGGAACCCAGTCGGTCACCGAAAGCCTTGCACCCAGCATCAGCTTGGGAGCAGCCTCGCGGACGCTCCGTGCAACAGCGAGGGGAAAACGCATGCGGTTTTGCAGCGAGCCGCCCCATTGGTCGGCGCGCTGGTTGGACAGGGGCGAAAGGAATTGATGCAAGAGATAGCCATGGGCCGAGTGCAGTTCGATAAAATCAAAGCCTACGCGCGCGGCGCGCTCTGCAGCCCTGCCAAAGTTCTCAATCAGTGTGGCGATGCCCTCCTCATCAAGTGCGTGCGGAACAGGGTGGCCTTCGGCATAGGGCATGGCCGAGGCGGAAACGACGGGCCAGGAATCTTCGCCTGCGGCTAGCGGGTGACCGCCCTCCCACGGCCGCTGGCAGGAAGCTTTACGTCCGGCATGGGCCAGCTGAACCCCAAATTTGGCGCCGGGCAGCGCCACCCGCCGGGCGGCGTCAAGAGCGCGTTTTGCTGCTGCTTCATTGGCGTCGGAATAAAGGCCAAGGCAGCCGTGACTGATGCGGCCCCGACGTTCCACATCGGTCATCTCAACAGTCACCATGCCTGCCCCCGACATGGCAAGGTTCATCCAGTGCTGGATGTGCCAATCGCTGGCACAGCCATCATCTGCAGAATACTGGCACATGGGTGCGACCGCGATACGATTGGGCAGATCGAGAGCGCCAAGTTGAAGTGGCGAAAAGAGGTGGTCGGGCATGGAGCGGATTCCTTGCTGTGTGGCTTTTTGGGGCAAAACGCACTGCATAGGAGGGATAGCAGCATCATGGCAAGCCCGCGTTCATCGGTCCTCGCGCCAAGGCTTCTGATGTCGTAAAAGAGGGAAGTCATGCACATGCCAACCCGTTACTGAGAGCTGCTTATGGCTGAAGTTCTGCTGTTCCACCACGCACAGGGGCTGACCCCGGGTGTTCGCAAATTTGCCGATGACCTGCGGGCCGCCGGAAACATCGTGCACGCACCCGACCTGTTCGACGGACGCACGTTTCATAGCATCGCAGAAGGCCTCGCCTTTATCGGGGAGACCGGGTTCGATGAGATGCGCGAGCGCGGTGTTCGTATCGCCGACGACCTCCCCCCTGCGCTTGTCTATGCCGGGTTTTCATTCGGTGTGCTGCCCGCTCAGAAGCTCGCCCAGACCAGAGCCGGGGCGCGCGGAGCTCTCCTATTCTACTCCTGCCTTCCCATCAGCGGCGAATGGGCCTTTGGCGCCTGGCCCGACGATGTACCAGTCCAGATTCACGGCATGGACAACGACCCTATCTTTACTGGCGAGGGCGATATCGATGCGGCGCGTGGGATCGTGGCAAGCGCCAGGGATGCCGAACTCTTTCTCTATCGCGGCAACCAACACTACTTCGCCGACAGCTCTCTACCCTCCTATGATGCGGATGCAACCCAGCTATTGACCAAGCGGGTGCTTGCTTTCCTCGATCGCGTTTAACGGCGTGGCGGGAGTATCCACTTGCCTCGCTTCCTTTCATGTGATACATACTGAACCAAATGGTTCAGTATTCCCAAACCCGCTTTGACGCTTCTTTCACCGCCCTGTCAGACACCACCCGGCGTGGCGTACTCGAGCAGCTCGGGCGCAGCGATGCGTCGATTACGGACTTGGCCTCAAGGTTTCACATGACCCTAACGGGCATGAAGAAGCATGTCAGCGTTCTGGAGCGAGCAGGACTCGTCACCACGAAGAAGGTGGGACGCGTGCGAACCTGCAAGCTCGGCTTGCGCCGGCTGGAGGAAGAGGCCGCATGGATTGAGAGGTACCGTCAGCTCTGGGCTACACGCTTCGACGCGTTGGACAAGGTTGTCGAGGAGTTGAAACGCAAGGAGAAAATCGATGAACGCAAAACGGGAAAGTGAGAGAACCCACCTGGACAACCGCACGACGGTGGAACGGAAGTCGGAGCGCGAGCTCGTTATTACCCGGACTTTCAATGGCCCGGCACGCCTGGTATTCGCGGCATGGACCAAAGCCGAATTGTTCAGGCAGTGGTGGGTTCCGAAGTCGGCAGGCATGTCGCTGTTGTCCTGCGAGATGGATGTTCGTGTGGGTGGCGGGTACCGTCTCGAATTCGGCCACCCCTCTTCCGCGACGCCCATGGCATTCTTCGGAAACTATATCGAGGTGGTCCCGGACGCGCGCCTCGTCTGGACCAATGAGGAAAGTGATGAGGGTGCCATAACCACAGTGACCTTCGAGGAGAGCGGTGGCAGGACACGGCTGACCTTTCACGAACTCTATCCCTCGAAGCAAGCGCTCGATGCCTCCATTGAAGGTATGGAGGGCGGAATGCCTGAACAATTCGCACAACTCGACGAGCTGCTTGTCAGCCTGGGTGCTATTGGTAAAGGCGGATTTTAGAGGAGCTTCAGCATGGACCAACTTACCGGAGGCTGCGTTTGCGGCAGCGTCAGAATTGTGGCGACGGGACGACCCTACCGGGTTGGCATTTGTCACTGTCTCGATTGCCGCAAACATCACGGTGCGCTTTTTCATGCATCCGCCATATTTCCCGAAGCTTCTGTCAAGGTCGAGGGCGAAACACGTGACTTTCGCGGGCGGCATTTCTGTCCCCTGTGCGGTTCACCGGTTTTCGCAAGAAGTGAAGACGAAACCGAAGTCAATCTCGGCTCGTTTGATGAGCCTGACCAGTTGCGGCCCACCTACGAGCTTTTCACCAGCCGCCGCGAGTCCTGGTTACCGGTATTTCCATTCATGAAGCAGTACTTCCGCGATCGCGAAAGCGTGGGAAGAACGGAAGAGTAAAGGGGTGGACGCCCGCCGGGCTGATCCCAAAATTGCCGTTGGCATGACTTGTCAAAATTCCACCGATGCGACATTCTCAGGTGAACAAGGTCGGAGACAGAGTACCAATGGTCAAGAAGAAGGTATTGTTGGCCGGGGAAAGCTGGGTATCGGCCGCCACGCATTACAAGGGCCATGACCAATTCGCCAGCGTCACCTATCATCTAGGTGCCGAACCCCTCGTTGCCGCCCTCAAGGACAGTCCATTCGAACTGGATTACATGCCGGGGCACGAAGTTCCTGAAAAATTTCCCGCAACCCTTGCGGCACTCGATGCCTATGACGCGGTGCTGTTATCGGACATTGGCTCCAATTCCGTGCTCCTCCATCCGGATGTCTGGTTGCGCTCGCGAACCTTTCCAAATCGCGTGAAACTGCTGCGCGAATGGGTGGAGAAAGGTGGCAGCCTGGCAATGATTGGCGGCTATCTCAGCTACCAGGGGATTGACGGCCGGGCCCGCTGGCGCGGCACTGCCGTCGAGGATGTCCTGCCGGTGAGTTGCATGCCCTACGACGACCGTGTCGAGATACCCGAGGGTGCCACAGCCATCGTCAATCAGCCGGGCCATCCGATTGTGAAGGGCATGGGTGGGATTTGGCCTCCCGTCCTGGGTGTCAACGAGGTCGTTCTCAAGCAGGATCGCAACGCGAGCTTGATCGCCTCATTGCCCGCCGACCAGGGTGGGCATCCGCTTCTTGTGGCCGGTGAATACGGCAAGGGCCGCAGCGTTGCATGGACCTCTGATATCGGTCCCCATTGGCTTTCGTCGGAATTCTGCGCCTGGGAAGGGTACCGGCGCCTCTGGATTCAAATGCTGACGTGGATGGTGAACGGGCAGACGCTGGGATAAAATAGTTGGGAGAGAGCCGAAAATGACTGAACGATCCATCAATTCTGAAATGGAACGTATCCCCGATAGTGAATTCGTAAGACGACTCGAGACCGTGCAACGCGCGCTGAAGCAGGAAGGACTAGCCGTTGGCTTGGCCTATGCCACAGAGCATATGCCTGGCGATGTCCAGTACCTCACGGGATACGATCCGCACATTGAAAATGTAGCGCTTTTGGTGTTGCCGGATCAGCTTGTGATCTTGGGAGGTGCTGAAGGTGAAAAAATGTTTGAAGATATGGGCCAGGCAGGAGTCTGGCGCAATCTAACGCTTTTTGAGATTCCGTTCCAGGATTACGGTGGCCTGCGTTTCCATACGCTTGATGAAATACTGCGTGAGTTCCTTGGGCAGGTCCCCGCCGAGATCGGTCTTTTGTCTGCTCCCAATGTGCTGTCCCAGGAGATCGTTGGCATGGCGCACCAGGCGGGTGACGGTGGACAGGTCGCATTGCGTGACGTCAGCCACATCATGGCGGAGGCGCGTTACCGGAAAAGCCCGTCAGAGCTCCAAATGTTCCGCATTGCAAGCTGGATTGCCACGGAGGCGATGCGTGCGATGCTGGCTATCGTCGCACCAGGTTTACGCGAGCTCGAAGTGGCGGCGGCAGGGGACGCCGCCTGCAAGAGACTTGGTGCCTATGGATATGGGTTCGAGACGATCGTCTGTTCTGGCCCACGCATCAATACAATAATCGGGCGGGCGACAAACCGTGTCATCCAACGTGGCGATATGATGATGCTGGGGGTCAGTCCGCGCTTTGAAGGTTATACCTCCGCCTTGGGACGGACAGTTGTTGCCGGTGGCGCCACGGCTGATCAAGCGGCATTCCTCGACCATGGCATACATGCACACGAGCTTGCCATCGCCCAGCTGGTGGCAGGCAAACCAGAACGCGAAGTCGATCTGGCGGCGCGGCGCCATCTCACAAACGTGGAATTGGGCCAGTACCATACCTATGGTGTTGGCCATGGCATCGGCTTTACCGAGTGCCTCGAAGGTAAAACCGCCACAGCCAGCAGCAACTATGATCTCCCCGCCGGGGTTGCCATCATGATTGATGTGGGACTGTTTGGCCACCCCACCTTCCACGGCTCAAGGCATGAGGATCCATTCCTCATCTCCCACGATGGCAAGACCGAGAGGTTAACTGATTTACCGATGAAAGTTTTCACCTAGCACCCACAGCGCGGAAGTTTCACGTAGGTGGATTGGTGAACTGGCTGGTGGAGCGAAGGGGGATC
>JANMKJ010000416.1:0-3570 GCA_031371945.1 Rhodobiaceae bacterium | reverse complement strand
CTGCCACGTCAATGACCACATCGCCGCCGGCATGACCGGGCGCTACGAGGTGGTTGACGCCCCCTAGACGGCCAGCACGCCTCGCCCTAGCATCACGTTTCACGCGGGCGTAGTTCAGTGGCAGAACGGTAGCTTCCCAAGCTGCATGTCGTGGGTTCGATTCCCATCGCCCGCTCCAGATGGAAAGGCCCGCATGCCGCTGTTGCCGCGAATGTTCATGGTTTTGGTTTCGGCTCTGCTATGGATTACGCCTGCGCCCGCCGCCGAACTTTCCGGCCGCTATGATCTCACCCTTGTGCTGGCGGTGGATTGCTCGGGTAGCGTAAGCGGGACGGAGTTCAGGCTGCAGACCGGGGGAATTGCCGCCGCGTTGCGAGACCCGGAGGTTGTGGCTGCGGCCCTGTCGGGGCCGAATGGCCGGATTGGGGTCAACCTGTTGTTATGGGGCGATCCGGACTACCAGAAATTCTCAAGCGGCTGGTATGAGATCGACACGGCTGCAAAGGCGCTGGCATTTGCCGATGTCGTGGAGGGATTTGACAGCCGCATGGGAGGCGGCACCGGGCTTGGCATTGCGGTGGCCTATGGCATTTCGCTGCTGGAAAGCAGTGGTGCCATTACCAACAGGAAAGTCATTGATGTTTCCGGCGATGGCATCGAGTCCTATGAAATCCGCCAGCCGAAATTCCTGCTGAAGGATGCCCAGCTGATGCGGGCCAAGGCGGGTGTGGTGATCAATGCCCTGTCAATCCACAACGAAGATGAAAATCTTGCCGGTTATTACCGCACCTACCTTGCGGCGGGGCCGGGCAGTTTCGTGATGGATGTTGCCAATTACGATGACTTCAAGGAGGCCATCAGGCTGAAACTCTTGCGCGAGATCAGGCCGCTGACGGCTTTCCTCGAGCCTGCGCACAAATAATCAGCCCGCCGCCTGCTGCACAATCTGCCAGGCCCTGATGATGGCATCGGTACTGCGCTTGCCTTGCGCGAGGTCCGTATCCCAGCCGATCACTGACAGCCGCATGACCTGACGGCCACGCCACAGGGCGCCTCCAGCAAAGCATTCGCCATCGGCCTGGATGCGGGCAATGGTGCTGCGGGTCAATTGATCGCCCGCCTCTGCCGTCTCCGTGCTGCCGAACCTGACAATGACCTGGTTCAGCACCACATCGTTGAGCACTGCGATGCCGGGCGCGGCGCTGAGTGCTTTCGCCATGGCTGTTGCCACCGCGCAGTGGCGTTCGACCATGTCTGCGATGCGACCACGCCCCAGGTGCTTGATTATAGCCCAGGTGGCAAAGCCCCTGGCACGGCGCGAGAGTTCGGGCACGTAGTGGGAGGGATCGCGCTCCCCTTCTGCGGCCATCGGCAGATAGCTTGCCGCAATGGTGAGGGCGCGGCGGTGGGCCAATTCATCGCGGACGATGGCATAGCCGCTGTCGTAGGGCGTTTGCAGCCACTTATGGCCATCGGTTGCCCACGAGTCCGCCCCCTCGATGCCGATGCCCAAATGTCTGGTTTTCTCACAGGCTCTTGCCCACAGGCCGAAGGCGCCATCAACATGGACCCAGGCGCCGGCTGTTTTTGCCAGCGGTATGATATCGGCGAACGCATCAAAGGCGCCTGTATTGATCTGGCCTGCCTGGGCTATCACAATTGCCGGTCCTGTCACCTTGGCAATCGCTTCGGCAAAGTCAGCTACACGCATGCGGCCCTGATCATCGGTAGCAATGCGGACAACGCGGTCATGGCCGAGCCCCAGAAACTGCAGGGCAGAGAAAACTGTGGTATGGGCATCATCGCCGATGATGACCGTTATCGGTGGAGCGCCGAACAGGCCATCGGCGTCGGCGTTCCAGCCTGCCTTGCGCAAGACCTCACCCCGTGCGGCCGCCAGGCAGACAAAATTTGCGACCGTGGCCCCTGTCACAAATCCCACGGAGCTTTCGCGTGGCAGTTCAAGAAGGTCAAGCAACCACCTGGCGGCGGTTGTTTCCGCAGCAGATGCGGCAGGAGCTGCATGGTGGTTTCCAGTGTTTTGCCCCCAGGCACTGGTCAACCAGTCGGCCGCCACGCCCACGACATGCGAACCACCAATGACCCATCCGAAGAATCGAGGTCCGGTTGCCATCTGCAATCCAGCATCGGCCTTTTCCACCAACTCACGAATGACGGCCTCGCCAGCTGACCCATGGTGAGGAAGCGATTCTGAAAAAAGGGTATTCAGCTCGGCATAGGTCTTTTCCGGGCGTTGCAAGCGCTCGGAGTTTGAGTCCCGGAAGTTTGTGGCGGCTTCAGCAGCAACGGACAAGATGCGCTTTGCGTCAGATTTGTTTTCCATGACGATCTTCCCATTGCAGACAGCAGACCGCCACTCTAACGTTGGATGACGGTTGCTGCCAAGTATGGAAAGTCGCTGGGGGCTTCTACGCCCGCATGCCCCCCAGGAACAGCTCGAGTGCGCCATCTACGACTGCCTCGGTGCCAATTTGATCGGCGATGCTGGGAATGCCAAAGAGGCAAGGCTTGGTGATACCCGATTGCATGAGATCAACGAAGCGCATGGCACTCAGTTTGGGATCGCGGCGCTTCAAAGTGCCGTCATTCATCTTGGTTTCGAGATAGGTGGCGATCTTGCCAATGCCGTAAGCGGGTCCCGCTTCGAAAAACGTGCGGCCAAGTTCCGGGAATTTACCAGAGGCCGAGATCACCATGCGGACATAGCTCAGGGACTCCGGTGTTTGGAACGCCGTGACCAGACGCAGGGCCACATCGCGCAAGACCTGCTCGATTGGGCGGCTTTCATCGCCGAGAAGCACGATCCGCTCGGCATGGCGGCGCTTGTCTTCAAAAATCAGCGCGCCGAAGAGCTTTTCCTTGGAGGGAAAATAGGCATAGACGGTTCCCTTGGACACGCCGGCCGCAATCACAATGTCATTCATGCTGGCACCGTCAAAGCCCTGTGCCAGGAAGCAGCGGCGTGCTCCATCCAATATCTGCTGGCGCTTGGCGGTATCGCCTTCACGGTCCAGTTGCAGCTCTTCGCTTCCCATTGTTTCTACTTTCAGGTTTGCAGTGCAATATTTTTGTCGCACCGAACGGTTTAGTCTTGATATAATCCAAAACTGTGCTAAATACAAGTCAAACCGAACCGTTCAGTCCAATTTGAGTGAAAAACATGTCTAATTCAGCCCAAGCCATCCTCATACCTGCAACCGACGCCGCTCCCCGTCCGGCTCCCAAGCTTGCCTTGGCTCCCCCCGTTGCCGAAGCAGCCGTTCCACCCGCCGCTGTAACGGCGGAACCTGCCAAGCAGTCCTCATGGGTGCGGAAAATTCTGTTGAGTGCCATTATTGTGGCAGCCCTGACGGGTGCCGTGAAGTATGGGCACCAGTGGTATGTGCTTGGCCGTTTCCAGATTTCAACTGACGATGCCTATGTCAAGACTGACATGTCGCAACTGGGCACCAAGGTTGCGGGCTACGTTACGGACATTCCAGCGGCTGAGAATAGCGCTGTCAAAAAGGGTGATGTTGTTCTCCGGCTTGATGATGGCGATTACAAATT
>JANMKJ010000394.1:0-20240 GCA_031371945.1 Rhodobiaceae bacterium | reverse complement strand
CATTTGTCGGTGTGGCAGTGTTGGGCCTGAATGCAGCCAACAGCGAACATGAAACCCCTTGCCGCATTGCACCAGTCGGCACCCATGGCCATCACCCGCGCCATGTCAAAGGCAGATGTTATTTTGCCCGACACGCCTATTTTGATGCGATCCCGGAGGTTGGTGCCCACCAGCGTCGAATGGACGAAGTTGAGGCCATCCCGCAGTGGCGTTCCAATGTGATCCATGAATTCCAGGGGAGCGGCACCGGTGCCGCCTTCCTTACCGTCCACAACAATGAAATCCGGTGTAATGCCCGTCTCCAGCATGGCCTTGACGATTGCCAGAAATTCCCAATGGTGGCCAATGCACAGCTTGAACCCCACCGGCTTTCCACCAGAAAGGTCGCGCAGCTTCTTGATAAACCCAACCAATTCAAGGGGCGTCGAAAAAGCCGAATGGCATGGTGGTGATATGCAATCCTTGCCCATTTCAACACCGCGGATCCGCGATATTTCCTCAGTCACCTTTGCAGCCGGCAGCACACCGCCGTGTCCGGGTTTGGCACCCTGGGAAAGCTTGATTTCAATCATCTTGACCTGGTCAAGCCTTGCGGTGTCGCTGAATTTTGATTCCGAAAAGCTCCCGTCGCTATTGCGGCAGCCAAAATAACCTGAGCCAATTTCCCAAATGGTATCGCCACCAAATTCCCGGTGATAGGGACTTATGCTGCCTTCCCCGGTGTCGTGTGCAAAACCACCGATTTTTGCGCCCTTGTTGAGTGCACGAATGGCATTGGCTGACAACGAGCCATAACTCATCGCGGAAATGTTGAACACTGAAGCGGAGTAGGGTTGCCGGCAATCGGGACCCCCAATGGTAATCCTGAAAGGTTCCTTGCTGGGGGGCTTGGGTGCCACGGAGTGATGGAACCATTCAAAACGATTGTCGTAAACATCAAGTTGCGTGCCGAAAGGTCGTTTATCGAGGGCGCGCTTGGCGCGCTGATAAACAATGGAGCGCTTGTCGCGGGGGAAGGGCATGCCATCCTTGTCGCCTTCAAAAAAATATTGCCGCAACTCCGGCCGGACGTTTTCGAGCATGAAGCGCAAATGGCCCGAGATGGGATAGTTGCGAAGTATGGCGTGGCGGGTTTGGGTAATATCGTGCAGACCAATGACCGTAAAGCCTGCAAACAACAGAAAGGGTATTGTAAAATACCACTCACTGAGCTGCAGGAGGTGGGAAACAGGCACGATCAAAAACAAGCCAATAACGGAAATCGTCAGGACTACAAATCGCGGGCTGAAAAGCTCCTTGACACGTTGCATCATCACCCATTCTCCCGGATCATTATTCCGCGAGCAGTGTGACAGCTTTGTGAAACTATGGAAGGGGTTGGCGGTTGCAGGTGCAATGCAAGGTAAGTCTCACAAAAGCTTCGAAATGGCCACTTAAACTGGTTGCCGTCCAGCTAATTTCTACCACCTGAAGTCCATCCCGATATCGAGAACCGGTGCACTGTGGGTGAGCCATCCCACTGATATTATATCAACACCGGCTGCCGCAACCGGTGTCACGGTCTCGAGTGTTACGCCCCCCGATGCCTCGATAATGGCACGGCCTGCGATCATCTCTACAGCCTTGCGCAAGTCTTCAGGTGCCATGTTATCGAGCAGCACGGCATCGGGCCTAAACCGCAATGCCTCCTCCAACTGGTCCAGCGTGTCGATCTCGATTTCCATTTTCACCATGTGGCCCACACTAGCACGGACGCGCAGCATCGCAGTTTCAATTCCACCCGCAATGGCAATATGGTTATCCTTTATCAATATGGCGTCACCCAGCCCAAAACGGTGATTGGATCCACCACCAACCCTTACCGCGTATTTTTCAATCGCACGCAGTCCGGGAGTCGTTTTGCGGGTGCAGGATATGCGGGCCCTATAACCTTTCACAGCGTCGACGAGGCCCGCAGTGGCGGTTGCAATGCCGCTGAGCTGGCCCAGAAAGTTGAGGGCCGTCCGTTCTGCAGCAAGTATTCCAATTGCTGAACCTGAAACCGTGGCGATAAGTTGTCCTTTGCTGACCCGCTGGCCATCAGGCAGCAATACATCTATTTTAATTGACGGATCAACCAGGTGGAAGGCGCAGCAGGCCAGGGTGATGCCCGCTATTATGCCGTCTTGCCGCGCCGCTAGCACGACCATGGCATGCTGGTCCTTGGGCAATACGGCATTGGTGGTGAGATCGCCGCCTTGGCCCAAATCCTCGAGAAGCGCTGTGCGGACCAATGGCTCGAAAATGAGGGGGGAAATACTGTTCATTCAAACCCTCCCCACCTTGGGGCACGCCAAACCGCCTACACTATGGGCTACCAGCAAGACATCGTTCAGAAGCAGCAATGAGCGTTTTCCAACCGCCGCCGTGCACGGATAATCGGAGCGCTGATGACCACCACGCGATTCCTTGCGCTGCAGTGCGGCCACGGCAATTGACAAGCCCACGAGGGCAGGTTCGGAGCTTGCTTCGGCCCCCATTGCGAGATGCAACAAAGTGCCAATGGCCTGGGTCAGCCCCTGCCGATTTCGCGATACGCCCATTGCATCGGAAAGGACAGGGCGTACCGCGGTGGGATCGGCTTTGGGAAACGTGATTTCAAGCGTTCGGTGGCAATGGCCTGCGGACGTTCCCGCAATGCTTTCTGCTACCCACCTGGCACATACGGCAGCTTCCGTGAGGGAATTGCTCGCAAGGCGGTTTGCGCCATGAAGGCCAGTGCTGGCGACTTCCCCGCAGGCCCAAAGACCTTCGACTGAACTGCGTCCATATTGGTCAACCGCAATGCCGCCCATGTGGTAGTGCTGGGCGGGTCGAATGGGAATGGGATCGCGTTGTGGATCTATGTTGGCGTTCCTGCAGACTGCGTCAATTTCTGGAAAGAGCAGTGCAAAATCTTTGCCTGGCCGCTTGGTTGCATCAAGGAAGGCCCGATGTCCCTGGGCCGAATGATTGCGGAGTGCGTGGGTCAGGACATCGCGCGGAGCAAGTTCAGCTCCCGGAATGCAGGCGAGAAAACGGTGTCCGACTTCGTCGACGATGACGGCACCTTCACCCCGGAGTGCTTCACTGATAAGGGGCAAGGGGCGCGTCGAAACATCGAGGGCGGTGGGGTGGTGTTGGATGAATTCCAGATTCTCCAGTGCGGCTCCCGCCCGGGCAGCGAGTGCCAGACCTTGACCGAATGATCCAAGGGGATTGGTTGAGTCAAGGAAAAGGCCGCCTATGCCGCCAGTTGCGAGCACCACGCGGGTGCTATTGAAAAATGCCGACCCTGCCGCACCCCGGGCGACAATGCCTTTGATCACATTATCCTGAGTGATCAGGCGGCTAACCTCGATGTTCTCAACAATTTCAATTGATGGTGTGGAACGAACAGCAGTGACCAGCGCCCGCATGATATTGTGACCACTGTTGCTGCCCGTGGCATGTACAATGCGTCTGCGGGAATGTGCGGCCTCCAGTCCGAACCGAAATTCACCAGTTGGTGTCCGCTCAAACTGCACGCCCAAGCTCGCCAAATAATCCACTGCTGTGGCCGCCTCGCAAAGTATTTTTCGCGCTATCGCTTCGTCACAAAGTCCGCCACCCACCTGCAACGTGTCAGCCACGTGAAGCTCAGGCGTATCGTCAATCCCCATGCTTGCGGCAAGTCCGCCTTGCGCCCATGCACTTGCGCAATCAGCGCCGAGCGGTGATTTCGACAGCAGCAGCACGGGTACGGGAGCCAAATGTAATGCTGTCAGCAGCCCAGCAATGCCACTTCCCACAATTATTGGCCTGCCATCGTGCCGCGTTCTCATAGGGCGAGCATTCGTTCAACGGCCGATCGCGCCGCAGCAGAAATATCGTTATCAATCGTGACTTCGTATTGATTATTCTCCAATGCCTGCCTGATGTTGGAAAGGGTGATGCGTTTCATGTGCGGGCAAAGGTTGCAGGGCCGGATGAATTCGATGTCCGGGAAGTTGACTGCAACATTGTCGCTCATCGAACACTCGGTCATCAGCATGACCCGGCGTGGTCTCTGGATTTCCAGATAGTATGTCATCGCAGCCGTTGAACCGGAAAAATCAGCTGCGGCGACCACATCGGGCCTGCATTCCGGATGGGCGATTACGGCTACACCGGGATGCCCGGCGCGCAGGTCAAGAATGTCTTTTGGTGTGTACTGTTCATGGACTTCACAACGGCCTTTCCACGTCATGACCTTGACGTGGGTTTCAGCGGCAATATTCTTTGCGAGGTATTCATCGGGCAGCATGATGACGCGTTCGACGCCTAATGATTCCACCACCATCCTTGCATTGCCGGAGGTGCAACAGATATCCGACTCGGCTTTTACGGCCGCTGATGTGTTGACATAGGTAATGACTGGTACACCGGGATATGCCTTGCGCATTTGGCGCACGTCGTTGGCAGTGATTGACGAGGCAAGCGAACAGCCGGCCTTGAGATCGGGAATGAGAACGGTTTTCTCCGGATTGAGAAGCTTTACGGTTTCAGCCATGAAATGTACGCCTGCCATAACGATGACATTGGCTTCCACTTTCATTGCACTGCGGGCGAGGGCGAGACTATCTCCTACGATATCAGCGACACAGTGGAAGATCTCAGGCGTTTGATAATTGTGCGCGAGTATTATCGCGTTGTGTTGGCGTTTAAGCGCGAGTATTGCTTCAATGTCATCGACAAAACTTGGCCACAGGATTGGCGGGATGACGCTTTGTACGCGCATGTAAAGCGCATCGAGATGGCTTGAAGAGTTTGGAATAGCAGCCCCCTGCTATACTCACGATGAGCATATGAGGCTTTTATTTATAGTGGGGGAAATAAAAGTCAAGCGTGTGGTCGAATATTTTTTCTTCTGAAGATTGTAATCTCAGTTGCCGAGGAGAATGTCGCGTGCCTGACCTTCACTGATCTCAAAACTGGCGCTCAAGAACTCGTTGCCAATTTTTGCCTTTGCCAAATAGCTCCCCGGCTTGAGCACAACGCTCGCGGAAAGACCCTCGATTGTTGGAAGTTCCTGTCCGTTGGCGTCTGTGACCTGCCAGAAAACGTGGGCGTCGGGAGCACCGACGTAGGCCAGTCGCGCAAGACCCGCCACATGGTCAATCTCCACGGCACTCATGATGCCTGGTTTCACATGCACATCGGCCACGGCTACGGCGTTGCCCGCAGCAAAACGGCTTTCGATGCGGTAGTCGCCAGCCTCGACCCGCAGGACTTCACCGGGTGTTTTCGAGATTGTGATGAGTCTGCCCTTGTTGTGGCCGGATACGGCGTAAACAAATGATTGGGTGGAAGTTGGTGCGGCGCCGAGATTCTTAAGGCGTGGCAGAATGCGAATGCCGCCTACGTCCAGAACGAAACTCACCATGAGATGGTTGGCTTGCAAAAGCGTCAGGTCTTGCGAAAAATGTGCGGAGCCATAGGTGGCTTCAACCGTGTAACTTCCGGGAGGAGCGGCAATGTTGGCAACGGAAGATGTGCCGTCATAAACGATTGCCCCTTCACCGTCGCGCAGAACCCAGGCGATGTCGCGCTCAATCAGGCCGCCCGTGTCTGAGAGGCGCGCTGTAAGTTCCAGGCCTTCCTTGCCGGGCTTTACAATCTCGATGGCTATCTCATGGGCGGTGTTGTTCTGAACCGCAGGGCTGGTGACTGCTGCCTCAGTGTCGTTCGAGGCCGCTTCTGCGACCGGTGTCGAAAGGCAACAAAATGCCGCCAGAACGCATGCGTAGATCGCGCTCTTCTGGCGGCTTTTGTGGCCTGCACGGGTGCTGACGTCGTGCATGCTTTCGTCCCCTTTACTCAACTCCCCCAGCCTTCCGGCCGGTCAGGCAACAAAAGCACGGGCCGCCGACCTGCCGCAACGAGATACTTAATTTTTAGTTAACTGGAAAAGTGCAATTGAATTTATTGCGTTTTTAGTGATCTGTCGCCACATTGGGTAAATCATGACCAAACTCAACAATTTAACGTCTGTGCTCGATTTTTTGAAATCACGTAAATCCGGGTCAGCCAAGGCAATGGGTAGCCCAGGCCCCAGTCAAGAACAAATCTCTCAAATTCTTGAGATCGCAGTGCGGGTCCCAGACCATGGCAAGCTCAACCCATGGCGCTTTGTGCTTTTCGAGGGTGAAGCACGGGCCGGGATAGGCGTCATGTTTGCCGAGCGTTGGAAGACTCTTCATCCCGACCACGGTGATGACAGTCTGGCGTTCCAACGCGGCCTGTTTCAGCGGGCACCGGTAGTCATTGTGGTTGTTTCTACCGCCGCTGCCCATGGCAAAATTCCGGAATGGGAGCAACTCCTGTCGTCTGCCGCCGTCGCCTACAACATCGTGCTGGCCGCCATAGCCATGGGGTTCGACGCGCAATGGCAATCGGATTGGGTGGCCTATGATCCCCAGGCCACTGCCGCAATGGGGCTCGTGGGTTCCGAGCGCGTAGCTGGCATTGTCTACATTGGCACCTCCACGTTGCCACTTGAAGACCGACCACGGCCAGACGCTGCAAAGCTTCTCACCCGGTGGCAGAAGCCATGACCATTCGTGGCGTTTTGTTTGACAAGGACGGCACGCTGATTGACGTCAATGGCACCTGGGTGCCGATCTACCGCCGCATGTTGTGTGAACAGTTTGCGGTCGACGTGCAAACGGCCGAAAAGTTCATGCAACGTGTCGGCTACAATCCGATCACCGACGGATTCATTGCGAACTCAATTCTTGCCAGTGGCACGACGCGGCAACTTGTTGAAAATTGGTGGCCGGATCTGGACGAGGCCGGAGTCCAGGAAAAACTCAAGATGATTGACGTGGACTATGCGCCATTGTCGAAGTCATTGCTCAAGCCCCTGATGCCATTGGTGCCGCTTCTGAAGCAACTCAAGGCGATGAAGCTAGCACTTGGAGTTGCCACCAATGACAGCCACTATTCGGCACTCAATCACATGACACATCTTGGCGTTACTGAACTGTTCGACGAAATAATCGGCGCAGACACGGTCCCGGTTCCAAAGCCGTCGGGAAACATGATCGGCAAGTTTGCCCGCAGCATGAAGTTGGATCCTGCTGAAATCGCCATGGTTGGCGACAATTCCCACGACATGGAAGAAGCACGTAATGGCGGAGCAGGCCTGGCGATCGCCGTGCTTACCGGTAATGCGGCCCACGATGAGATTGCGCATCTGGCCGACTACACAATTGCAAGTATTGCAGAGCTTCCCGCGTTGCTGGAGTCGCTCTAGATGTTTTACGATGCTGTCGGCAACACCCATGGCTTTGCGGTTGATCCGCTCAAGGCCCTTGTTGCCAGGCCTGTGGGCTGGCTTTCCACCCAATCGCCCGATGGCATTGCCAATCTTGCGCCGTACAGTTTTTTCAATATCGTTTCCGAGAGACCCCATTACGTCGTCATCGGTTCAACCGGATTTAAGGATAGCCTGCGCAACATTCAGGATACCGGCGAGTTTGCCGTCAATGTGGCCACTTTTGCCTTGCGGGAAGCCATGAACAAGAGTTCCGCCAAGGTGGCGCCAGCGGTTGATGAATTTGCGCTGGCGGGTTTGGCCAAGGCCCATTGCCAGTTCATCAAGGCACCGCGAGTAGCGGCAAGCCCCGCTTGCCTTGAATGCAAACTATACCAGATACAGGAACTGCCGGACGATGAGGGCAAGGTTTCAAACTGGCTGGTGATTGGCCGCGTGATTGGCGTGCACATTGATGACCGTTACATCCACGAGGGCCGCGTGGACTCAGATGCCATGCAAATGATTGTGCGGCTTGGCTATGCGGAATACGCCACAATCGAAAACGTCTGGCGTATGCGCCGTCCGGATTAGCGCAACTCAAACGAGTCCATCCTGCACCCCGAGTCGCGGTCTGCGAGTCGTGAACGGGAGCAGAACGCCGCAATCCTGCCACAGTTGGAGCTGCTGTGGATAAGCCATTTTTAATCATTTATTTCAATGATTTAATGCCTGTGGAAAACCTGTGGATAAGGTGCTTAACTTCTCGTTAACCATGCAGGCGCAGGAGTCAGGGTCACGGGATGGTCACCGCGTAATAGTCCTGTAGATGGACCAAGGATTAGGTAAAATGGTTGAGTGCCTCTTGATCGACAAAGACCCCACGGAGCGCAAGCGCGTGTCCCAGTTACTTGATGACCTGGGACTTAGTTTTGCAGAAAGTTCGGCAGCCGTTGATGGCCTGAAATATTGCAACGACAACTATCCGGCTGTCGTGGTGATGGCAGCTTGCAGCGAAGGCATGGCACCCAGCGATTTCATTCGACAGGTCAGGCGCACGCCAAGAGGCAAGAAAACCGTGGTTATTCTCTATGCTGACACGCCAGATGCAGATGAGATCGGCCAATCCATTCTGGAAGGGGCCGCAGACTTCATCATGCAGCCTTTTGACCGGGAACTTTTGCAATTCAAGCTGCACCAGGCGGGTGTCATCTAGCTTCAAAAGTTAACCGGCCATCTACCGGCATGGTGAACCAATTGTTAATGCTTGGCTACTAGCTTGAGCCGATCAAACCCACCTGATTGGCAAGTTATGCGTGTAGAACCCAGATCAAGCCTTGATACCACGGTCTTTCATTCGGTCATCGAGAACAGCGATGTTGAATCGCGGTGCAAGCTTGCAAGCCAGCTGGCGGAGTTCCTGGGCGATCCGGAAAGTGCTGAGATTGACCGCCAACAGGTGGTGCCTGTGGTGCTCAAGCTGGCCGTCGATCCTGTAAAAGACGTGCGCCGCACGTTGGCTGATGGATTGATTTCGATTGCTGACCTGCATGCCGATATCGTGTTTTCCATCATTGCCGATGACGACGACATTGCGCTTCCCTTCCTCAACAATACGCCCGCCCTCAACCACTGGCACATGCTGGCCGTATTGCGGGTGGGCGACGAGCCACGCCAGCGGATCATTGTGTTGCGGCCTGACCTCTCGGCGGAAGCCTTGGCCTACGCGCTCAAGACTGGTTCACTGGAAATCTGCCTGGCACTTTTCGAAAATTACTACATCCATTTGGATGACGCTGCCTATCACACGCTGTACAGCCGCTTTGGACAGGTTCCCGAAATGTCGGAGCTTTTGATGAGTCGGCCAAATCTGCCGTTGGACTTGCGCATCATGCAAGCCAAGCGGGCCTCCAACCGCATGCACCAACTCATGGCGGAGAAGGGCTGGATTGCCGCCAATGATGCAGCAGCTCTCGTGGCAGATGCGGAAGATACCGCAATACTGCGCATCCTGGTTGAAGCCAGCAATGCAGAACTGGCGCAAGCCATTCCGTTCCTGGTGGCCAAGAACATGCTCATTCCCTCCATCATTTTAAGGGCGGCTGCCATTGGTGAAATGAAAGTGGTGCAATGGTCTCTTGCCCATCTCGCCAACGTTTCCCTGGGGCGGGCCTACGAGATGATGTTCGGAAGGGGCCTCATGGGCCTGAAATCATTGCTCAACAAATCCGGGCTTCCCACATCATGCTACGGCCTGTTGCAGGCCGCCTGTGACGTAGTGAAAGATGCCCGGGAAGAAAAATTGCCGCTTGATCCGGAAGCCTTTGGCCGCCGCCTGATTGAGGCGCTGATGACGCGTTACGAGCACATGCAGATGTCTGACCGCACCAAGAACCTTGAATTCATTGGCCGGTTTGCAGAAGACCGGGTGCGCAAGATTGCAATGCGGCTGCGGGCCGACATGGTGCGCGCTGCCTAGAACTTGAACTGTTCGTTTAAAACACGTTCGGCCAGGCTGTGACCGGGGTCAAACAGGATTTTAACCGAGCGTTTTTTGTCTTCAGCAATCTCAACGGTTTTGACGTGGCGCACTTCCATATGGTCGGCCACGGCGGCCACGGGTCGCTTTTCGGGTTCCAGCACGTGAATCGTAACTTTGGCATTATGGGGAAGGATGGCACCCCGCCACCGCCGGGGCCTGAAGGCACTGATGGGTGTCAAAGCCAGCAAGGGTGAGTTGACGGGGAGAATGGGGCCCTGGGCCGATAGATTATACGCGGTGCTGCCTGCAGGGGTGGAGAGCAGCAGGCCATCGCAGATCAATTCTTCCAGCCTCTCCTTGCCATCAACGGTAATCTGCAGTTTTGCGGCCTGGGAGCGCTGCCGCAGCAATGACACTTCGTTGAAGGCAATGGCCTTGTGTGACTTGCCGCTTTCATCGATGGCTACCATCCGCAAGGGTCGGATGGTGGTGAGTTCAGAGGCCCGCAGGCGTTCAACCAGTCCCAGTTCGGCATAGTCATTCATGAGGAAGCCGACGGAACCCCGGTTCATCCCGTATATGGGTGTGCCGGTCGAAACAAAGCGGTGCAAGGTTTGCAGCATGTGTCCATCGCCGCCCAACGCCACAACAACTGCAGCTTCCTCTGGGGCTACATTGCCATAGCGCTTGGCCAGCCGGTTCAGGGCCTTGCGCGCTTCGGAGGTATCGGAGGCCAGGAAGGCGATGCTGGTGAAATTCATGTCGCTTTCGTTTGCGTTGACAGGCGTGGGCTTTGCCACCATTGAAGGGCCCAACCTTAGCAACCTCACCGGGAATCTAGCAAGCACCATGCGTTCTTTGATATTTTGCACCACCTGCCGCCATTCGACCGAGCAGAAACTGGGTGACGATGGCCGAACCGGGGGTGAAACATTGATTGCTCACATGAACCACGTGCTCGCAGAGGCGTCTCGGTACGACGTGCGCGTACAGACACAGGCCTGCCTGTGGAACTGCAAGCAGCATTGCAGCGTGGTTTTTCAGGATGATGAGCGCTTCAGTTATTTTACCGGACACCATGTGCCAACAAAGGCGCAGGCTGAAGCGATACTGGCGTGGTTTGACCTGCATGGGGCGACAGAAACGGGCGAAGTGCCTTTCAAGCAATGGCCGGATGCCATGCGCGGTCATTTCATTGCGCGCATTCCCAAGGCATCACCATGACGTCAACATTGATTTTAGGCGGAGCGAGATCCGGCAAGAGCCGCTACGCGGAAAGCCTGGGTCGGGGCGAAAAGTTCTATATTGCCACGGCCGAGGTTTTTGATGCCGAAATGCGTCTGCGCATCAACGCCCACAAGCTGCAACGGGGTAACAACTGGCAAACCCATGAAACGCCCCTCGACATGGTGGATGTGCTGCTGAAGCTCGATGGCAAGGGTCGTTTCATCCTGATCGATTGTGTCACGTTCTGGATCAGCAACCTGATGCATGCAAAGCGCGACGTGAAAGCGGAAGTGGCCAGGCTGGGTGAGGCACTCTCCACCGTCAAGGCCAGGGTAGTCGTGGTGTCAAATGAGGTGGGGCAGGGGATCGTGCCGGACAATGTCCTGGCGCGCAGCTTCCGGGATGAACAGGGATTTGCCAATCAGCATCTCGCTGCGGTTTGCAACGAGGTCGTGTTCGTCATGGCAGGCTTGCCGATGGTTCTCAAAAAAGCAAAGCGCAAGCCAGCGACAGCGCGAAGAGCATTGTCATCGCGGTCGCGAAAAGCCTGAGGCCCTTGGAAATGTCATCGCGGGTGAGAATTTCCCGACCTTCGCCCATCCACGGCAGGTCAACCAATTCGCCATCGTAGCTGCGGGGCCCACCGAACTTCACGTTCAATGATGCCGCAAGGGCCGACTCTGGCCAGCCGGCGTTGGGCGACTGGTGCTTGGCCGCGTCCCGCCACATGGCGCGCAATGATTCCAAGCCACGCTGCTTGTCGTTCCACGCCGCAGCTGCTGCAAAGAGCAGTCCGGACAGGCGCGATGCCGGCAGGTTGACAAGGTCGTCGAGGCGGGCGGCGGCCCAGCCAAATTCACGGTAGCGTTCCGACTTGTGCCCAATCATCGAGTCCGCCGTGTTGATGGCCTTGTACATGACGATTCCGGGAAGTCCGAGGAGGGCGAGCCACAGGGCTGGTGCCACGATTCCGTCTGACGTGTTTTCAGCCAGGCTTTCAAGTGCGGCCCGCGACACGGCAGACTCATCAAGTTTGGTGGGGTCCCGACCAACGATCAACCCAACTGCCTTTCGACCTTCGCCCAAGGAATTAGCAAGGCCCCTGACAACGGCAACGACATGATCGTGCAATGACTTCTGAGCAAGGAATACGCTGGCCAGCAGCGCTTCAATGATCCACCCATACGCCACCTGTGCGAGGAGCATGGATACAGCCACAGCAGGAATTGCAACGATTGTAAGGAGGAGAACAACTGCGGCGATGCCTTTCCAGCGCCTGGCATCGCCAGCATTCAGGTCAGCCTCCAACCTGGAAATGAGCTTTCCCATCCATTCCACCGGGTGGCCAATTTTCTGGTAGATGGGGTCGGGGTAACCCACCAGCCTTTCAGTGATGAGGGCGAAGGCCGTTGCGGCAAAGTTGAAGATCATGTGTCACCCGCCAGCGCCAAAATCCGCTCTAGGTCGAGATGGGCCTCCAGATGGGCGGCCAACTGATCAAGTGTCGTTTCAATGCGTTGGTCAAATGCCAGGTTGCTGGTTACGGCACCCAGGCTTTGAAGAAAACGGCGCCGAAACGCGTCACTTGAAAAACAGCCGTGAATGTAAGTACCGGTGACCAGGCCATCGACACTCGAGGCACCGTCATCGTGGTCGCCGATCCGGGCAAAGGGCCGGGCGCAATCGGCACCCATCGAGTGTCCCAAATGGATTTCGTAGCCGTCGATTTCGTCACCGCCAGCGTGGATGGCTTTCACCTTGGTCAGCGTCTTGTCAGTCTGCAATGTAGTTTCGATGTCCAGCAATCCCAGGCCATCGATGCTTTGGGGTGGGCCTTCAAGGCCGAGCGGGTCATGAATTCTGCGACCTAGCATTTGGTAGCCACCGCACAATCCCAGAACTCGCCCACCCCGCCTGACATGGGCCTTGAGGTCGATGTCCCAACCCGCTGCCACAAGCGCCTTGAAATCGGCTATGGTGGATTTCGAGCCGGGAATGATCACAAGGGTCGCATCAGCCGGGATCGCTTGGCTCAGGTCCAGAAACTGGACAGAAACGCCGATTTCCATGCGTAGAGGATCAAGGTCGTCAAAATTAGCAATCCGGGGTAAGCGCAACACCACGATTTTGCAATCGCTGGAACGACTTACGAGAGTTTCTTCCAATGCTACTGCATCTTCCGCTGGAAGGTTTTTGGCGCCGGCAAAGTGCGGAATGATACCGAGGCATGGGATCTTTCCATTTTCCTCGAGATAGTCCTTTCCCGCCTCAAAGAGTGTCGTATCACCATGGAATTTGTTGATGATAAAGCCCTTGATGCGGGCCCTGTCACTCTCGTCCAACACCGCAAGCGTGCCAATGAGGGAGGCAATCACGCCGCCACGATGAATGTCTCCCACCAGAAATGCGGGAATGTTGGCCGCGTTCGCAAACCCCATGTTGGCGAGATCGCCATCGCGCAAATTGACCTCTGCCGGACTTCCCGCTCCCTCAACGATAATGAGATCCGACCGCGTTGCCAGGTCGGCAAAGCTCTCGACGATGGCCGGCATGAACTGCTGCCGGTTCTTGAAAAACTCCCGGGCCGTCATGGTGCTGGCGCGCTTTCCCTGGATTATAACCTGGGCACCGGTGTTGGTTTCGGGCTTCAGCAGTACGGGGTTCATGTGAACTGTGGTCGGTTGGCGTGCGGCGCGGGCCTGCAGGGCCTGGGCACGGCCAATTTCCCCGCCATCTTCCGTAACAGCGGCATTGTTGGACATGTTCTGTGGCTTGAACGGCATAACCTTCAATCCGCGGTTGGCAAACGCCCGGCAAAGGCCTGCTGCCACGAGCGATTTTCCCACGTCGGACCCTGTGCCCATGAGCATGAAGGCTTTAACCATCAGGATGCCTCGCAAATGATGTGGGCATAGGACCCCATAACGTTGCCGCGGCGCAAGCCGATGTGACCGAGAGAGTTGCCAGCGGCATCGGTGGCGGAAAAGAGCCGATCGGCGCTGCCCTCATTTTCAATCATCGAGTAATGGAACTCGTGGCCCCGCAGCGGCTGTTTCCAGGGGCCTGAGAGTGGCGTGAGCTGACGATAACCCAGTTGCAATTTCCGCGTGGCAAAACTTGTCGTCAGGGGAAGCAAACCTGCCATCTTGTGAGCACGGCCTTGCGCGTCAATAAGGGCATCGCCTAAAACCATGTAGCCGCCACACTCGCCGTAGATAGTGGCTTTCGCTGTGCGTAGTCCATCAAGGAAAATTCCACACTCAGATATCACACCGGCATGTAACTCGGGATAGCCGCCGGGGAGGAATATGGCATCCGCATCTACAGGCGGTGATTGATTCTTGAGAGGGGAGAAGAAGGAGATCTGCGCCCCTGAACTTTGCCAATCTTTGAGCAAGTGAGGGTAGGCGAAGGAGAATGCGAGATCATGCGCTACGGCGATACGCTGGCCGAGAGGTGGCAGAATCCGATGATTCGACTTGGCGAATCGCAACTCGGCACCAATGGTTAACAATTTGTCAAGATTTGTTTCACGTGCAACCCCTAAGGAAGCAGATTCGATAAAGCTTTCAAGCTGTTGATTCTCCTCGGCCTGCACCAATCCGAGGTGCCGCGACGGCCAGTTCAGTGAGTCAACACGCCGCACGACGCCGAGAATAGGCACCTCTAATGGCTCCAACGCGGTCGTAAGGATTGCCGCGTGGCGGTCACTGGTGACCCGGTTCAAAATGAGGCCGGCAAAGTTTAGACCTGCCCGGAAATTGAGAAAGCCATGGGCCAGCGCCGCAATCGATTGCGCCTGGTGCCCGGCATCAAGCACGAGGACAATTGGCAGGCTCAAATCCTGGGCGAGGTCAGCGGTAGACCCTTTGGCACCTTGGGGCCCATCAAACAGACCCATGACGCCCTCAATTATTACCACATCGGAATCGATGGCGTTCAGGATGCCAGAGGAGATGGTGCTGGACATGGCCCAGGGATCAATATTGAAGCAAGGCTCTCCGGATGCCGCTTCATGGAAACGGGGATCAATGTAGTCGGGGCCAACCTTGGCAGATGCCACGCGCACACCGAGATTCTTGAGCGCCCGGAGCAATCCCAGCGTTACCATGGTCTTGCCACTGCCGGAGGCAGGGGCCGCCACCACAAAGGCTTTAGCCAATGGCATTCTCCCGCAGCGCCGGGGAGTACCAATCGAGCAGTTCGCGCCAGTCGGCGGCGTGGCCGACTACGACAATGGCCGGGGTGGGCGGCTCGTTGGCCGAAACAAACGCGCCAGCTTTTTCCAGGGTTGTAGAATTTACCTGTTGGTGCGGCAGGGATGCATTGGAAACGATCGTAACCGGGTCTGTGGCTTTTCTGCCACCCTGCATCAAGGCTTGAGCTATTTCACCTAAGTTCTTGACGGCCATATACATAACGATAACGGGTGATGCCAGAGCTATGGCTTGCCAGTTGACGTTGGCCGGCATTTTCCCCGTGGCGTCATGGCCCGTCAGAAATATGACAGAGTGGTTGGTGTCACGGTGGGTGGCCGGCATTCCGGCGTAGGCAAGGCCGCCCACGCCTGCGGTAATGCCGGGCACGATCCGGAATGGCACTCCGGCTTTGGCCAGGTGCTGGCTTTCTTCGCCGCCACGGCCAAACATGAAAGGGTCACCCCCCTTGAGCCGCAACACGCGTTTGCCGGACTTGGCCAGCTCGATGAGGCGGAGGGAAATATCCTGCTGTACGGGCGAAGGTTTGCCGCCGCGTTTTCCAGCGTATTCCAAAACCACCCCGGTCTTCACCCAGCGCAAAATGTCCGGGTTCACCAAGGCGTCATAGACGACCACGTCGCAGTTCTGCATGGCGTGGTAACACAGGAGCGACATCAATCCCGGTGCCCCTGGTCCGGCACCTACCAGCCAAACCCAGCCCTCATGAAATTGCGGAAATGCTTCGCCATCGAGGCGCGCGAATCCGGACGCCTCTGCCTCAGGCAGCAATGCTGATTTAGTTGGTCCGCGGCTCATAGTTCCTTATACAGTACCCCAATGCGAATAGAGAAGCCCGAAGGTGAGTTAAGGCGCGGATGGACGACGGGTGCATGTGCAACCGCGGCCACCAAAGCGGCGTTTACGGCATTGATTAACGGTGAATTTCCAGATCCAGTTTCCCTGACGCTGCCCAAGGGTGAGACGCCCAGTTTTATGCTGGCGCTTGAGGGCAGGGGCGAGGGCTGGGCACAGGCGGGCATCATCAAGGATGCCGGTGACGATCCGGACGTGACACATGGATGCCTGGTAATTTCGACGGTGCGAATGAAAGGTCAGGGCATTACATTCAAGGCCGGTACCGGTGTTGGCATGGTGACCATGCCGGGACTGCCAATTCCCGAAGGCGAACCGGCCATAAACCCCATGCCCCGGCAGATGATGCGGCAGGTGATCGAGGAGCTTGGTGGCCGCGACGTGGAAATCGAAATATCAATCCCGGAAGGCGAATTGCTGGCGCAGAAAACCTGGAACCCCCGCCTTGGCATTGTCGGCGGGCTGTCGATCCTGGGTACCACGGGAATTGTCCACCCGTTTTCCTGTGCGGCGTGGATTGCGTCCATTCACCGTGGTATCGACGTGGCGCGCGCTACGGGACTTCGGCACATTGCAGGCTGCACGGGTTCAACATCAGAAGCTGCCGTGCAGTCACACCATCGGCTGCCACTGGAGGCGATGATTGACATGGGTGATTTTGCCGGTGGCCTTCTGAAGTATGTCCGCACACATCCGGTTGCGCGCGTGACCATTGGTGGCGGTTTTGGAAAAATCACCAAGCTTGCCCAGGGTGCAATGGATTTGCATTCCGGCCGCAGCCAGGTTGATTTTGAGTGGCTCACGCAATTTGCCCCAGAGCACATGCATCCTCAAATCCGCGTGGCCAACACGGCGTTGCAGGTCCTGGAATTGGTGGGTGATGGCCTGGCGCAGCGGGTGGCGGTGCAAGCGCTGCAACAGGTTTCCAAGACGCTGGGTGATACCGGGGCCATTGCTGACGTGATCATTGTCGACCGGCAGGGAGCCATTATTGCCCATGCCCGTTAAGCGCATTCTCATCCTTGGTGGAACATCCGATGCCATTTTGCTTGCCAGGGAACTCAAACGGGCGGGCCACGATATCGTCACCTCCATTGCCGGCGTCACTGAACACCCCACCCAGCCTGAAGGTGATTTGCGGGTGGGCGGGTTTGGTGGTGAAGACGGGCTATACGAATACCTCAAGGCCGAAGGGTTCTCAGCCATTGCTGATGCTACCCACCCGTTCGCAGCCCAGATATCCGCCCATGGCTTCAACGCGGCCCAGCGCGCCGGTATTTCTTACGTGCGGCTGGAGCGCGCTGCATGGACGCCGCTCCCTGCGGACACATGGATAGATGTGGCAGACGTGGCAGGTGCGATAGCGGCCTTGCCGGAGGCAGCCCGTGTCATGCTCACGATCGGCCGCAAGGAAATTGCTGCGTTTATGGCGCGGGCGGATCTATCTGGGGCAGCTCGCATGATCGAACGGCCGGCAGTGGACATTGCTCCCCATTGGCAGCTCATTCTGGCCCGCCCGCCATTCACAGTCGACGAAGAGCGCACACTTTTCGAAACCCAAAAAACGACCCACCTTGTGACCAAGAATGCAGGCGGCAAACTCACCGTTGCGAAACTCGTGGCAGCGCGCGCCCTGCGCATTCCGGTCGTCATGATCGCCCGCCCTTTGAAGCCCCAATCCCAGACATTTGGTTCACCGTTTGCATTGGCTGCGGCACTCGCCTGAGAGGTGCTTCCATTTGAGGTGGGTTTGACTCAGGTTTTGCATTTCAGCTTGACCCTCTTGGAATTTCGGGCTTGTCTGTTGCCAGCGGAGAAGGGCAATTGCCCAACTCACATAGGGATACGACAATAAGGTAACAGCGGATGAACGTGAGCGATCTCGCAAGGGATCATGATACACGATCTGCGTAACTCAGAGGGAATACAACAGATATGAAACGTACACTTTTAGGCCTCGTGCTGGGCGCCACCACTTGCATGGTCGCGGCAACATCAGCAATGGCAGGCACACTCGACGATGTTAAGACCAAGGGCTTCCTGCAATGTGGCGTGAGCCAGGGCCTCATCGGATTCTCCAATCCTGACTCGGCCAATAACTGGACCGGCATGGATGTTGATTTCTGCCGCGCCATTGCCGCTGCAATTTTCAATGACCCAACCAAGGTCAAGTTCTCGCCCCTGTCAGCAAAGGAACGCTTCACCGCCCTTCAATCTGGTGAAGTTGATGTGCTGTCACGCAACTCGACCTGGACCATGGGTCGCGACACATCGCTCGGCCTGAAGTTTGCCGGTGTGATGTATTACGATGGCCAGGGTTTCATGGTGCGCAAGTCAATGAACATTGATTCCGCCCTGAAGCTTGATGGTGCAACGGTCTGCACCAACACGGGCACCACCACGGAATTGAACCTTGCTGACTATTTCACTGCCAACAACATGAAGTATCAGGTTGTTGCCATTGAGGATTCAAACCAGGTTCGCCAGGCCTACGACGAAGGCCGCTGTGACATTTTCACAACCGACCAGTCTGGCCTTTATGCCGAGCGCCTTTCCCTGAAGGTTCCGGATGATCATATTGTTTTGCCTGAAATCATTTCGAAAGAGCCATTGGGTCCAGTGGTTCGCCAGGGTGACGATGCCTGGTTCAACGTGGTCAAGTGGACGTACTACGCCCTGTTGACCGCTGAGGAATTCGGCATCACCCAGGCCAACGTAGATGAGAAGAAGGCTTCTACCAATCCTGAGCTGCAACGTATTCTTGGTGTCAAGAACGCCGATGGTACGGCTGCCGGCTTTGGCACGGGCATTGGCCTTGGCGAAGAATGGGTTGTCCAGATTGTGAAAGCTGTTGGCAACTATGGCGAAATCTTCGAGCGCAATGTTGGTGCCGGAACGCCATTGAAAATCGCCCGGGGCAAAAACGCCCTGTGGAATGCTGGTGGCTTGCAATACGCACCACCTATCCGCTAACGACTACCCAGGGGTCCGGCCAACAGCCGGGCCCCTGATCTTTTAAAACGACAAGACCGGATAACCGGCTTTCAAGGGGAAGGTGAGCTGCAATGACAGTCGCGATTGAAGCGCGTGACGTGCCGAAGGTATCCGTCTGGAATGACCCGAAGGTCCGGGCCATTTTTTTCCAGGCCATTTTGGTTCTCGTGCTTTTGTTTCTCGCTTACGAGATTGTTCATAATACCATTTCAAACCTGCAGAAACTGAACAAGGATTTTGGCTTTGCCTTCCTGAAGCGCACCGCGGGTTTTGACATCATCCAAACTCTGGTGCCCTACACCAACGCCTCTACCTTTGGCACGGCACTTTATGTAGGCTTTCTCAACACGGTTCTGATTTCGGTTTTGTCGATCATTGCGGCCACCATCATTGGATTCATCGTGGGGCTCATGCGATTGTCGAAAAACTGGTTGGCTTCGCGCATTGCCACCGTTTACATCGAAGTGTTCCGCAATGTGCCATTGCTGCTGTGGATTTTTGTATTCTACACGGCCATTCGCCAGCCGCTGCCAGACGTGCGCAATGCCTTCAGCCTGTTTGGCGCGTTCTTCCTTTCGAAAAAGGGGCTGATGCTTCCAAAGCCGATATTTGGAGACGGTTCGTGGATCGGCCTTATGGGATTGGTCATTGCAATTGTGGCCGCCATTTTCATCTCGCGCTGGTCAAAGGCACGACAGGCGGAGACGGGCCAGACCTTTCCGGTATTCTTTACCTCACTCGGTCTGATCATTGGCCTTCCGCTGCTCGGGTTTCTCGTTGCTGGTTTGCCCTTGAGCTGGGATATTCCCACGTTGGGTGGCTTCAACTTCTCCGGTGGCCTTGCCGTCCAGCCCGAATTCATCGCCCTGTTTCTTGCCCTGTCGGTCTACACGGCGACCTACATTGCTGAATCGGTGCGTGCCGGTGTGCTGTCGGTTAGCCATGGACAGACGGAAGCTGCCCATGCGCTTGGCATTGGCAACAGCCTGACGCTGCGGCTCGTCGTGGTGCCGCAGGCCATGCGGGTGGTCATTCCACCTCTGGCCAGCACCTATCTCAGCCTCACCAAGAATTCCTCCCTGGCCATCGCCATCGGCTATCCTGATATCGTGGCGACCGGCGGAACGGTGCTGAACCAGACCGGACAGTCGATCGAAATCGTCGGCATCTG
>JANMKJ010000376.1:0-8121 GCA_031371945.1 Rhodobiaceae bacterium | reverse complement strand
TTAAATTCGGGTGAGGCATGTTTCCGTGGCCAATGACGCAACTTGCCCAGAAGCGAAACGTATCACGGCCACGGTGTCATACAGTACCGATGGGTGCTTTTCACCACCTGGTCTGGACCGCCAGTGGTGCAGTCTCAAGGGTTACACCTGAGTTCACCTTGGGTGGGCAATCATGATGGTTGCCGGAAAAGTCGGTTATCGTGACGTAGATTTCTGGTTCTTCTCTTCGCCAGCGCGAGTCGTGCCCGTGCCAATCTTACTTATTTGAATTTTCTTTCCCGCAGATTTAGCTGGCTTGGCGCTACTTCTTTTGCCGCGAACGACTTTGCGTTGGCTATTTTTAGTACTCACAGTTGTTCTCCAAGTGATTTTCTATTAACGTTTGATTCTGCTTGCCGACGAATAGTGGTGGTGCGATGGGGGTCCTGTTCTCACGCCAGCGCCTGAAGGGTTTGCAATTCGTCGGCCTCGCTTGCTGGCTTGTCCCACCTAATGCGTGAAATGCGCGGAAATCGCATGGCCACGCCCGATTTGTGACGATTTGATTGGTTGATGGCGTCAAAGGCAATTTCAAATACCAGTTGAGGTGCAACAGACCTCACGGGACCAAAGCGTTGAATGGTATTTTCACGGACAAAGCGATCAATTCGCAACAGTTCGGCATCGGAGAAACCACTATAGGTCTTGCCCACGGGCACCAACACCCGTTGGTCGCCCTCCTGTTTCCATACTCCAAAAGTGAAATCCGAGTAGAAGGACGAACGCTTTCCAGATCCCCGCTGGGCATACATTAGAACGCAATCGGCAGTGAGGGGGGTTCGTTTCCATTTGTACCACTTTCCCTGGGGGCGACCTTGTAAGTATGGACTTGATCGAAGTTTCAGCATCAGACCTTCGATGCCCTCCACTCTGGTTGTCTCCCATAGGGCCCTTAGTTCCGGCTTGCTGCGTGGTTCTACGAGGACTGACAGATCCGTATGGTGTAGAGGGTTTTGGGCGTGCCATTGCTCCAATCGCTGTCTTCGAATTTCGAATGGTTGGTTGCGAAGATCTTCACCATCGAGCTCAAGTGCGTCATAGAGCCTTACATGGGCAGGGTATTTGGCCAGCAATCCTGAACTTACCGTTTTGCGGTTCAACCGCTGTTGCAAGTCAGAGAAGGGGGCTACTTCCGCGCCGTGCATGACCAGGAGCTCGCCATCCAGAATACCGTTGAAATCCTGGTTGTTGACGACTTCCGGAAACGTGTTGCTGATATCCTCGCCATTGCGCGAAAAAAGTACTACCACATTTCCCTTGCTGGCGAACTGAACACGGATGCCGTCCCACTTCCATTCCACCGCCATCAGCGAGACATCAAGGGTTTCCAGAACGGCCTCTTCCAGTGGATTGGCGAGCATCAGAGGCTTGAATGTAGGGACATCAGCTCGTGCTGGACGGGGACCCTTGCCTTCAAGCCATGAGAAGAGCTCCAGGTATGGGGCAGTCAATCCGTGCCACAGTTCCTCGATTTCTGTCAGTTCGTGACCGAAAGCCCGGGCGATGGAAAGCTTCGCCAACCTTGCGGAAACACCGACACGAAGTGCCCCCGACAAAAACTTTAGCAATGCCCAACGCTCGGTTCTGCCCAGCCCGTCCATCCAATCTGCGACCTGCTGTGCAGCGGCATTTGCTGGCGTGATTTTTATGACGGCTACTATCTCGGCGAGCCGCAACTGCGTTTCCTGTGGGGCTCGGTCGGGCCAAATCAGTCCAAGTGTTTCTGCAGAATCGCCCACGTAGTCGCGGGAGATTTTGAAGAGAACCGGGTCGATACGGGATGCCGACAAATCGTTCAATACCCGCCGCAGCGGAATGGTGACAGGCATTTCGTCCGTCAGCGCCGCGAGCGCAAAGCCCCGGTCAGGGTCAGGAGTTGCCAGGAAATAATTGCGAAGCAGCTCCAGTTTGCCAGTTCGCGACGGCGTGTAGGACAGGGCATCCAGAAGGCTTGCAAATGCTATCATTCGACGTCTTCTTCGCGCCCAACCAGCGACAAGGCCCTGGCGGCAAGCCCCATTTGTGTGAGTTGATGGATCAGGGCCTCTTCCCGGCCATGGGTTATCCACACATCTTGCGCCCCCGTTTCGGTTATCGTGGAGAGAAGGGCAGGCCAATCTGCATGGTCGGAAATAACCATCGGAAGTTCGACGCCTTTCTGGCGGGCTCGCGCCCTGACTTGCATCCAGCCGGACGCGAGTGCCGGGATAGGTTCGCTGAAACGCCGAGACCACCTGACGCCGAGTGCAGACGGTGGGCAGAGAACGATTTCACCACTCAGTTTATCTTGCGCATCGGCAACCATGCGCACGTCACCTAAATCAATGCCCCGCTGCTGGTAGTAGTCAGTTGTGGCTTTCAAGGCACCATGCAGCCATATCGGTTTGTCATAGCCTGCCTCGCGCAACAAGCTGATGATCCTTTGGCATTTCCCCAATCCATAAACTCCGATCATATGGGTTTGGGTGGGGAATAACTGCAGTGACGCAAGCAATTTATGGACTTCTGTGGACGGCGGGCCAAATTTGAAAACCGGCAAGCCAAACGTTGCTTCCGTGACGAACAGATCACAGTCCACGGTTTCAAACGCAGAACAGGTCAGGTCCGCCTGGCGTTTGTAATCGCCGGAAACCACTGCGCGCTGACCCCTGTACTCGATTGCCACTTGGGCGCTGCCAAGAATATGGCCGGCGGCGTGCAGGCTTACATTTGTGTCTCCCAGCCTTAGACTTTCGTTGTAACGCATCGCCCGGGTTTCACGTCCTGCACCATCGCCCAACCTGATTTTCATGATGTCCAAGGTTTCCTGAGTTGCGAGGACGGCTCTATGTCCAGGCCGGGCATGGTCGGAATGGCCATGCGTGACGATCGCTCGATCAACAGGAAACATGGGATCAATGTAGAAATCTCCGGGCTCGCAATACAGGCCTGACGCCTCCGGTCGCAACCACGTTTCAAATGAAAATCGCGCGATAACAATAACTCCTCAGGTTAATAATAGACCGGCTATTAAATCGTTTGCCTAAGGCCAAGTTCCCTCAGAACCGCCGGCTCAAGAACTTGGAGCCCGCCAGCCCGTATCTCCAGGGCGTTTCAGTGGCTTTGGATATGCCAATTCGCACGCCATTTGCAATCTCAACGATGTCCTTGCCCAGATGAAATTCAAATGGAACATCCCAAATTGCTTTCCCATTCAGGGATCCGTCCAACTGCAAGGCCTGGCAGATCCTACCCGGGCCAGAACACAGCAATTTCACATTGTCCGTGCCGCGACGTTTGCGCATTGTATCCAACTGTTTCTCCGGTTCGATGGCGCGAATGAGAACTGCTGTTCCCGGGCGACAGACGACGTTGTAGCACCAGTGAATTCCATATGAGCGGTAGAGATAGCTGGTGCCGGGGCTCCCGAACATGGCTGAACAGCGCTCCGTTGGCCCGCCAAAGCTATGCGATGCGGCGTCGTCGTTTCCGTAGGCCTCCGTTTCCACGATGATGCCGCCCACCCCAGAGACATACATCCGGCTGCCTATGAGAGCTTGCGCCACTGTCCAGACATCTCGATCAAAAAACGGGAGAAAATGCGCAGCAGCCAATTCCATGTTGTCTCGCCTTCCAATGAAAGCCTGGTGTTATAACGCATCAAAGGGAACTTTTCGGGGTCGAATAGGTTGGGTTCAGAATAGTTGTTGTGAGTATCACCGAATGAATAGCCCAGTACAAAGCGTTCCATTGTCCGGAGAAGAAGTCCAATCCACAGGCTTGAGGGCGCGTAATGGCAATTAGACCCGCGTGGAAGGGGCATCTCAAACTATCATTGGTTACGTGTGGTGTAGAGCTTTCCAATGCTACAACCCAAAGTGACAAGGTTGCCTTTCGGATCATTAACCGCGCCACGGGCAACACAGTTTCGCGCCAGTACGTTGATTCCGTTACGGGGAAGGTGATCGAAGATAAAAACGAAGTCAAAGGCTACGAAGTCGAAAACGACAAGTTCATCCTTTTTGAAGAGGACGAAATCGAAGCGGTCAAAATTGAATCATCACACACCTTAAGTCTTGATAGCTTCGTCAACAAATCCGAAATCCAACAGATATATCTTGATACGCCATACTACCTTGCGCCTTCAGACAAGGTCTCCGAGGAAGCTTTTGCCGTCATACGCGATGCCCTTGCTGAAAAAAAGATGGCCGGGCTTGCCCGCATGGTGCTTTACCGCCGGGAACGTCCTGTCGTGATCGAGGCCCTGGGCAAGGGGATGCTGCTTACCACCTTACGGTACGACAACTCGGTACGGCAGCCTGAAACGGTGTTTGATGATATCGGGAAAGTGAAGGTCGACCAGGAAATGCTCGACCTTGCAACCCACATCATCGACAAGAAGAAAGGCAAATTTGATCCTTCTAAGTTTGAAGATCACTATGAGGCCGCACTCCTGGCTATGGTCAAGGCGAAAAAGGCGGGCAAAAAACCACCGGTCGTTGCATCCGCAGCGCCGAGTTCAAATGTGGTTAATCTTTTTGATGCGCTGAAAAAAAGTCTCGCTTCGGAAGGGGTGGGGCCATCAAAAACCTCCAAACGCGTCGTCGCGGAATCGAAGAGTATCAAGCCCAAGAAATTGGCGACGGATCGCAAGCGTTGAACCGAGTGAGATTCTGAAATGGTAGACGGACTTGCCCAGTATCGACAGAAGCGCAATTTCAACAACACGGGGGAACCTGAAGGTACACCAAATAAGCGAAAATCGCCCGATGGAGGACTATTCGTCATCCATATGCACGATGCCAGAAGGCTCCACTATGATTTGCGCCTTGAACATAATGGCGTGCTTTGGAGCTGGGCCGTAACACGGGGCCCAAGTCTTGACCCCTCTGACAAGCGCCTTGCGGTGCATGTTGAGAACCATCCCCTGGACTATGGAGAGTTCGAAGGAGTTATCCCCGAGGGTTCCTACGGCGCAGGGTCCGTCATCATTTGGGACAACGGGACGTGGCTTTCAGACGGCAACCCCGCCGCTGGAATGAAGAAGGGGCATCTTCGGTTCAGTCTTTTTGGCAAGAAGCTCAAAGGCGCCTGGGACCTGGTGCGCCTCAAACCCAAGGAAGGGGAAAAACGTGATAACTGGCTCTTGATCAAAGTGGAAGACAACTTTGCCCAGCCGAATGTGGACATTCTGGGGATTGCACCAAAATCAGTTAAATCGGGCCTCACGGTTGCTGAAATTGGCGCCGGTAAAAAATCCAAGACGATCGTGACGGCCTTGACCGGGTCGAAGAAAAAAAAGCGTCACGCGCGCCTCGATTTCATTGCTCCTGCGCTGGCAACCCTGAAGTCTAATCCGCCGTCCGGCAATGAATGGGTCCATGAGGTCAAATTCGACGGTTATCGTATCCAGGCCCATGTCTCAGGTGGTGAGGTAAAGCTTTACACCCGCTCTGGACTGGATTGGACGGGGCGATTTGGTGAAGCACTTTCATCCCATCTTTCAAAATTGAAATGCGATACGGCAATCATTGACGGTGAGGTGGTGGTCCTTTCAGCCAAAGGTGTTGCTTCATTCTCGTTGTTGCAAGCGGATCTGTCTGCAAGCCGAGGTGATCGCATGATCTACTACGCTTTCGACCTGCTGCACCTCAATGGTGTTTCCCTGATGGGAGAGGCTTTGGAAAAACGAAAACTGCGCCTCGAAAAATTGCTCAAGACTAAGTCGTCCGACTCCGTGGTGCGCTTCAGTGAAGATTTTACCCAGACGGGCGATGTCATGCTGGCGCATGCCTGTCGCATGGGCCTCGAAGGCGTGATATCAAAACGCGGTAATGCTCCCTATCGGAGTGGGCGCACGGCGGACTGGATCAAAGCCAAGTGCATCCAACGTCAAGAATTCATCATTATCGGTTATCTGCCCTCGGCCGCAACCGGACGAGGACTGCGCTCGCTGCTGGTGGCGTTACGCGAGAACAAGAAACTTGTGTACGCAGGTCGCGTTGGAACTGGTTTTTCTGCCAAAGTCGGTGACGACCTCAAAAAACGCCTCGATAGGCTTAAAACAAGCCGACCACCTGTTGATAAATTACTGGACGCAGACAAGGATGTAATTTGGGTTCGACCCGTACTGGTGGGCGAAGTTGAGTTTAGGGCCTGGACCGATACGGGTGTGTTAAGGCAAGCCTCATTCAAAGGTCTGCGGGATGACAAGCCTGCCGAGGACGTCATTCGGGAGGTAGCTATGAAGGAGCCTGCGAAGCACACCCGAAAGCCGGCGAAAACAAGGGATTCGGCTGTGCCGCTCACACATGCAGATAAAGTGCTTTGGCCCAAGCCCAAGTTATCGAAACAGGACTTGCTGGAATATTACAGATCCGTCTGGTCGCGTATGGAACCGCTTGTGATCAATCGGCCGCTGAGTTTGCTTCGTGCACCAGACGGCGTGGAAGGGCAAAGGTTTTTCCAGAAGCATGCGTCGCCGGGGATGCATCCTTCGATAGGTACAATGAGGGATCCGATCGACAACCAGGAACATCTCTATATCACGAATTTCGACGGCGTTGCCGCCCTTGTCCAATTAGGTGTTATTGAAATTCACATTTGGGGGGCAAAAATTGATGCAATCGAAACACCTGACCAAGTGGTTTTTGACCTCGATCCCGATGAAGGGCTGGATACCGCAGTGGTGCGAAGTGCAGCGCTGGATGTCAAAAAGCATTTGGAAGATCTTGGATTTGAAAGCCTGATAAAAACCTCTGGCGGCAAGGGCTTTCATGTAGTCATTCCTTTGAAGCCCAAGGCGCGGTGGGAAGAGGTAAAGACTTTTGCCCGTGACTTCGCTTACGCACTCGCCCAATCAACTCCTGACAAGTATACGGCGACTCTTGCAAAAAAAGCGCGAAAGGGGCGTATCTTCATTGACTATCTGCGAAATGGGCGAGGTTCCACCACTGTGGCCGCATATTCGTCAAGGGCAAATCCTGAAGCAGCGGTGTCCATGCCCATCGACTGGTCGCAGTTGAAACACGGCATAGATCCCAACTCATTTGTCATCAATGGAGATGCAACACGCAAGGCACTCAGGGGAAAAGACCCGTGGCCGGAATTTTTCAAGATGGGAAAGCATTTGCGAGCCTAACAGCCGGCAATAATGGTGCCTCTTTCAATTTGATTTCTTTAATCGCCGAATGTTGGACCTTACTTTGCGGCGATAGCTCTGCACGACGCTCTCGGGGGATGCGCCGAACAGAAGTCGACTGCCTTCCGAATTGGCGTGGGCTATCTTCTCAATAATCATCCTGCTTGCTTCCAGTCTGGCATTTCCGCCGCCAGAGGCGAGCTTCAATGTTCGCAACATCACCACCTGTTGAGATTCCGCCGCCAACATCATCAAACTCAGCCACGAATTATACATCACTGCCTCCGCTCATCCAGGTTACAGATCGGCAACAATTCAGGACTCGATAAGTTCCGCCTATCGCTCACGAGGAATTATTTTAGCCACAGTGGAACACAATGCCGCCTCAAACATTTAACGGTCGAATATATCGGCGCGTTTTTGAACAAAGGAGAACCAGGATGAACTCAGTTATTTATCTCGTAGGACTTGTTGTGGTGGTTATGTTTGTCTTGTCGTTCCTTGGTTTGCGTTAATCGGCCGCAACTTAGTTTTTGAAAAATTGGAGCGATCACATGGTCATTTTAGACGCGGGCGTTTCGCGCACTGAAGCAATTCGAACCAGCACAGGCAGTTTTGTTGACTGGGGCGCCATCATTGCTGGTGTGGTTATCTCTTTGGCAATTTCATCGGTTTTCATCAGTTTCGGGTCGGCAGTTGGATTGTCGGCAGCGTCGTTTCAAACCGCGAGCGCCTTTCCCGTCATAGGCCTGGTTTTGGCCGCTAGCCTTTGGTTTCTCTGGGTGCAGATTTCCAGTTTTGTAGGGGGAGCCTACGTCACGGGACGACTGAGTCGCCGAATTTCGGGCGTTGCCACTCACGAAGTTGAAATGCGTGATGGCATGCACGGCTTGATCGTTTGGGGCGTCAATCTTGCCATTGCCGGTGCATTTGCGGGTTGGGTCGCGCTGAGTGGTGTTGGA
>JANMKJ010000361.1:0-4146 GCA_031371945.1 Rhodobiaceae bacterium | reverse complement strand
GACAGGAATCTGTATGTCGTCTCACAGCCACTGATCATCGATACGATTACACAGAATGGCTTTAAATTCACCATGTATGACGCAAACCTTGTCGGCATTCTGGTTGGCGGAAATACCCGTCCGATTGCACCCCCATTGCGCACGTTCTTCGTGTTGGACAAGCGTCTTGGCGGAGTGCCGACGCTCGCCGGCATCTGAATTCCTTCTATCGTTGTCGAAGATGAAATGGGCGGGTCCACTACCACCTGAAGCAGCAAAATGGGAAGATCGCTATGCCAATAGAGTTATATCTTACAGTGACGATTGCGGTCAGTTTCTATACCGTGCAGTTCCCTCATGGCGGGATAATGCAGGGGCGCAATCCCCCAGAACAGATGCCGGTTCCCGTCCACGAGAGTTGGATTTCTCGTCAAAACTTTCATGATCCCAGTTCAGGAGCGAGGTGTTGCAATGAGCACGATTGTTCTGCACTCAAAGACGAAGAAGTGCAGGTGTTAGGTGGAGGCTATCTAATTGCAAATCAATACTTTGTGCCTCACAAACGTGTCTTACCAAGCAACGATGGCCAATATTGGGTCTGTTATGATTCTGGCGGACCACCACATCGGCTGGTGAGGGAGGTTCGCTGCTTCTTTGCCCCGCTGAACGTTTAGGCAGAAGAAACTTCTGTCAAGATACGAACGGTGGACGAAGTGTTTGCGTTCGGTAGCGGCATACGCCTTACTGGGGTTTGAACGTACGCTGTCAAGGAACAAAAACTTAAATTATTTTATCCTGCAAATTTCTCGCTTTTTTAAAGGTCTTTGCGTTAAACTGAAGCTCATGAACGACCTTCGGAAAAACCGGCTGATCGCTGTCGATCTCGATGCCAGCATTGGCCAGGCCCCATCGCCCGAGGCTGACCACGAACGCCGGGTCGCCATCTATGATCTGATCGAGGAAAATGCCTTCAACCTGCTGAACGGCATTGAAGGCCCCTACCGTCTGCAGTTGTCGACCCAGGATGGCCGATTGCTGTTTGAGATTTTCAATGAGCGGGAAGAAAAGGTCTCCATCATCGGGCTTTCCATGTCGCCGTTTCGCGCCATTGTGCGGGATTACTTCATGATTTGTGAAAGCTACTACCAGGCCATCAAGCTTTCCACCCCATCACAGATTGAAACCATCGACATGGCACGGCGCGGCCTTCACAACGAGGCCAGCGAACTGTTGCGCGAAAGGCTGGGCGGCAAGGTTGACATTGATTTCGACACGGCACGGCGCCTGTTCACGCTGGTGTGTGTCCTGCATTGGCGCGGCTAGGTCGGGCAGATGTCAGCTGACTTGCCAAATGCGGTTTTGTTTGCCTGCACCCAGAATGTCATTCGCTCGCCCATGGCTGCGGCAATCATGAAGCACTTCTATGGTCACAAGGTTTATGTGGCTTCCGCCGGGCTTAAACCCGGTGAGGCTGATCCGTTTCTCACCGCAGTGCTCGACGAAATCGGCATTGAGCTGGGAAAGCACCGGCCCCATACCTTTGCCGAACTTGAGGATGCAAGTTTTGACATGGCCATTTCCCTGTCACCCGAGGCGCATCACTGGGCCCTCGAGCTGACCCGGACAACGGCCATTGCAACCGAATACTGGCCCACCCAGGACCCTTCCGCCACCTCCGGCAGCCGTGAGCAAATCCTTGATAGTTACCGGGCGGTGCGCGACGGACTGGCGGCACGAATCCGGAAAAAGTTCGGGCCTACCGGAGCCCGAGGGGTATGATGATCAATCACTTGCTTTTAGCCGCCAACAGGTTCATTTAACGGCCATATCCCTCAATAACCGGAAAGTTACATGGCTAAGGAAGAACTCCTAGAATTTGAAGGCACGGTATCTGAACTGCTGCCAAATGCTACATTTCGCGTGCTGCTGGACAATAACAACCACGAAATCATCGCCCATACTGCCGGAAAAATGCGCAAGAACCGCATTCGCGTTCTGGCTGGCGACCGCGTAATGGTCGAAATGACGCCCTATGACCTGACCAAGGGCCGCATCAACTATCGGTTCAAGTAATTCCCATGGCGGACAACAGGGTTAAACTTGTTCTGGCCAGCGCTTCGCCACGGCGCCTTACCCTGCTGGACCGGGTTGGCCTGACGCCAGACCTGTTGAACCCCACGGATATCGACGAAACGCCATTGAAACGGGAAACGCCGCGCAGGCTTTCCATTCGCCTGGCCGAAGCCAAGGCCAAGGCCGCGATTTCGGCACCCCAGGTCCAGGCTTTGGGTGCGGGCGTCTTCATCATTGGTGCCGATACTGTTGTAGGGCTTGGCCGCCGCATTCTGCCCAAGGCAGAAACCCGCGCCGAGGCAGCCGCTTGCCTGGGCCTGCTGTCGGGCCGTTCGCACTGGGTCTATTCCACGATTTGCCTCATTGCCCCCAATGGCCGCAAAACCACGCGCTGCTGTGAAACCAAGGTTCGCTTCAAACGGCTTTCCCGGGAAGACATCGAGAGTTACCTGCTATCAGACGAATGGCGCGGCAAGGCCGGTGGCTATGCCATCCAGGGCCGGGCAGAGGCGTTTGTGCGCAACCTGACGGGTTCCTATTCCTCAGTCATGGGCCTGCCGCTCTATGAAACGGTGCATCTGCTGGAAGGTGCGGGATATCCCGTCATGCATTCCTGGATGTCGCCCCCCACTCCAGGTGTCTGATGGTTGATCCCGTTCGCCTCAAGCCACGCCGGCCCTGCCCGATCTGTGCCAAGCCATCGGTGCAGAAGTTCCATCCCTTCTGTTCGTCCCACTGCTCGAATGTTGATCTCAACCGCTGGCTCGGAGGAAACTATGCCATTCCCAGCGGTGAAGGCGATGAGCGCGATTTGGACAATGAGCCCTGACTGGACTAGCATTTAAGGCTGGTTCTGGGAGGTATTATGACCACGGTTACCCGCATACTGATTGTTGACGACCATCCGTTGTTTCGGGAGGCCCTCAAGCATGCCCTGATGGCTGGAAGGACCAGCCTGGAAATTTCAGAGGCGGGCTCACTTGATGCCCTTGTCGCACAATTGGCGCAGGACGACACATGCGATCTGGTGCTGCTGGATTTACGCATGCCAGGCGTACAGGGCCTGTCCGGCCTCATTTATCTGCGCACGCAATATCCCAACATTCCAGTGGTTGTGGTATCGGCCAGCGAGGAAACCGGCATTGTCAGAAAATCGCTGGATCACGGCGCTTCCGGCTTCATTCCGAAATCTTCAGGCACCACCACCATCATTGAAGCCGTTGAAACCGTGCTCAACGGTGGCATCTGGAGTCCAGCGGGTTCTGACGCAGAGCCCGCGGGCGATCCTGAAACGGCGGCGATTGCGCGCCGCGTTGCCAGCCTTACAGCGCAGCAAATTCGGGTGCTGATGATGCTGCGGGAAGGGCTTCTCAACAAGCAGATTGCCTTCGCACTCACCGTTTCAGAGGCAACGGTAAAAGCCCACGTTTCAGCAATCCTGCAAAAGCTCGGGGTGTCCAGCCGCACCCAGGCCGTAATTGCCGCAGGCAAACTCGAAGCGCATCACTGAGCGTATTACCCGGCTGCGTCCACCTTCATGGCCATATGGGACATGGCAGCCCGAAGGGCCGCAGGTTTCACGGGCTTGCGCAGCACATGGATGTCGTGTGCCAGGGCCAAGTCAGAGACTGCGGGTGACCGGTCGGCGGTAATCAGGATGGCAGGGATATGGCGGCGCGCCTTGCGGCGCAGTTCGCCAATCAGCGAAATGCCATCTTCGTTCCGGTCGAGATGAAAATCCGCCAGGATCATGTCGATGCGCTGGCCGGACTTTTTAAAAATCCCAAGCGCATCGGTGCTGCCAAGGGCCACATGGGCGGTGCAGCCCCAGCCGGCCAGCAGGTGCTTCATGCCTTCAAGAATGGCTGGTTCATTGTCGATGACCAGCACTTCCGTGGTGCTGCCCAGTCCGGGCCGTTGCCGTGTGATCCTAGGGATTTTCACCTTCGGTATTGCATGGCGGGCCAAGGGCACGGTGATTGCAAACATGCTGCCCTTGCCATGGGTTGACTGCAGCGTGATGGCACTGCCCAGGATGTTTGAGACCCGCTCAACGATTGAAAGGCCCAATCCCAGTCCGGTCGTTGTGCCATC
>JANMKJ010000343.1:0-2143 GCA_031371945.1 Rhodobiaceae bacterium | reverse complement strand
TTGAGAAAATATCAGAAAGCATCCTATTGCGGCCAAGTGCTATGCCGCAAACGACGCCGATCAACGACCCCAGAAAAAACCCCATCAAAGCTGCTGTCAGCGTATAGTAGAGATGCACCCAGATTGAAACACCATCACTGCCTTCCAAAATGAATTCCCAGAGCCGTGCGAAGATTTCAGACGGATACGAGTAGAAGAACGGGTCAATCCATTCCTTGCGCGCGCTGATTTCCCATGATCCAAGCAGTATGACCAGGACGACTAATCGCCAGATCATAACTTGAATTTTTCGGCGGCGTGTTGCTATCCGTGCCGCTGCCTCAATTTCAGCATCGGAAGTCCCCGGTGCATAGACGATTGATCCATTCTTGATAGATATTGCCGTCATGTTAATGCTCTGCTCCAGTCGAGGATCCAGCCTGAACCTCCTCTTTGAGGTCGCTCCAAATGGTTCGCGACAGTTCGATAAATTTTGGATCGTAGCGAATCTCAGAAATCACTCGGGGACGTGGGATGCCAATTTTATGTACAGCTTTGATGGTCGCTGGACGTGTCGTCAAAACATAGACCTTGTCGGCCAGGCCAATGGCTTCTTCCAAGTCATGTGTCACAAAAACCACGGAAGCTTTCGCTTCACTCCACAGCCGCAACAGCTCCTCATGCATAAGCACCCTTGTTTGTACATCCAGAGCGGAGAACGGTTCATCCATGAGCAATATTTGCGGCCGGTTGATGAAGGTTTGCGCCAAAGCCACGCGCTTTCGCATGCCGCCGGAAAGTTGATGGGGATAATGGCTTTCGAATTTTGCCAAACCCACACGGGCGATCCAGTCGTGTGCCCTTGAATAGGCCGATTCACTTGCTTCCCCACGAAACTGCGGACCGGCAGCAACATTCTCCAACACGCTGCGCCAAGGAAACAACGCATCCGCCTGAAAAACAAAACCAATGCGTGGATCAATCCCGGTCACAGGCTTGCCCATCACTTTCACTTCCCCAGATGAAGGTTTACCCAGCCCCGTGATCAGGTTCAGAGTCGTCGATTTGCCGCAACCAGTCGGGCCCACGAGAGCGATAAACTCCCCCCGCGCCACGCTCAAGCTAAAGTCATTCAGGGTCGAAAACGACTTGCCATTCGGGCTCAAAAACCGGCGGCTGACGTTAATCAGTTCAATTGCCGGGCTTGCTGCTTCTTGGGCAGTTGGCATTGAAATTCCTTCACTCAAGCGGTGGCTGATGGGCATGAACATGGCGAGAGTACCCCTCTTCCTGTTGAGAAAAAGGGGACTAGTCCTTACTTCGCATTCTTGACGAACTCGGTTGTATAAGTCTTCGACAGATCAATTGTCTTGCCCTTGATGTTCTTCGAGAAGCCGGAGAGCACGGCCAAAACAGTTTCCGGGCCCCCAGCTGGCATCACGCCATCCGGCGTGTACATGCCCTTGCCAGCGGCAAGCGCCTTGACGTAACCGTCACGATCACCAACCAGAAATTCCTTCGGCATCTTGTCGGTGATTTCTTCAGCGCTATGAGTGTTGATCCATTTGAGAGTTTTCACGAATGCATTTGCCAACTTCTGCACAATTTCCTTATGCGAGTTGACATATTCCGTGCTCATATAAAGTGAGCTGGCCGGATAGGTTCCGCCAAGCACAGCCTTGGTGCCTTCAACAGTGCGCAGATCAACTAGAACTTTGCCATCGCCCGACTTTAGTAAGCGCGAAATGGTGGGTTCCGTGGTCATGCCGGCCTGAATCTGGTCGGTTTGCATCGCCTTGATGAACGTATCGCCAGCGCCCACGGCAACCGAAGTGAATTCACCAAGAGGCACACCAGATTTCACGGCAAGATATTGCGTCAAGAAGTTAGTCGATGAACCAAGGCCGGTCACGCCCAGATTCTTGCCCTTCATATCAGCGAAAGACTTGATTTCGGGATGTTTGGTCGAAACGATTTCGACTTCGCCCGGAGCCTGGTTCAATTGCACCACTGATTCTACAAATTTGCCCTTTGCCTGCAAATCTACGCAATGGTCATAAAAGCCAACTACGCCTTGCACGGCGCCAGCCAACATCTGGTCTTCTGCGTCTACACCTGATGGTTCGTTGAGAAGCTCCACGTCTAGGCCTTCATCCTTAAAATA
>JANMKJ010000332.1:0-6523 GCA_031371945.1 Rhodobiaceae bacterium | reverse complement strand
CCAGCATGGCAAACAGGGTTGCAACGATGCCCTTGAGCGCCTCGCTGTTACGCGCGATGGCCCTTGCCCAGTCAAATGTGTATGTCGTCTGCGTGTGGAACATAATAAGAACACGAATGGCATAGTAGGAATGAAGATGTCAAGAGTAAAAGGAAGTATCGCCGGATTCATTCCGGCTACTCCGCTTTCCCCCCACATCCGTCATCCCCGCGCAGGCGGGGATCCAACTTTGTGGCTAGCAAGTTGGGTTCCCGCTTTCGCGGGAATGACGGTATGAGGAGAGACCTCCCCTCACTTGGCATCACCGGATGTATTCCGGCGACTCATGGTGTGAGCGGAAAGGTGGGTCCCAGCAACACGTGCGGGGATGACAGAAGGGGGAGTGCGGGAATGACGGATTTTCCCAACACCGTCACTTACTTCCCCATGCCGTTGATTTTCTTGAACACGTCGATCATGCGCGGGATGAAGCGGTCACCGAAGCCGAAGTTTTCGGCCATGACATAAAGCTGGTGCACCGTTTCCCCCACGAAGGAGGCAACCGGCAGCTGCTCGGTCATGTTGGTGTAGTAGCGCATATCTTTGCGCGCATTCTTGATGGCAAATTTGGCCTGGCTGTCATCATCGCTCAGCGGCACATTGATAAGCCTGCCGAACATGACGGACGCGGCACCGCCCGCCATCACGATATCGCGAAACGCCACCATGTCGACGCCTGCCTTTTCGGCCACGACAATGGCTTCGGCGGCTACGGCCGCATGGCTGATCGACAGGAAGTTGTTGAGCAGCTTGAGCTGGTGGGCGGCACCTGCCTCACCGGCGTTGACAATCGTATCGGCAAAACAGTCGAGAACCGGACGGATCTTGGCAAGGACAGCCTTGTCGCCTGCTATCATCAGGCCCAACTTTCCGGCCTCCGCTTCCTTCGGCGTGCGCGTCATCGGCGTATCAACGAAATGCACGCCTTTGGCTTTGAGGTCGGCGGCAATCCTGATGGTGGAGGCAGGTTCCGCCGTCGAACAATCGGCAATGATCAATCCGTCACGGAAGGCAGAGCTCAATCCCCTGGCACCATAAACGGCTTCTTCCACCTGCGGCGTGCCGGTTACGCACAGGATGACGAGGTCAGACGCTGCGGCAATTTCAGCCGGGGATTTCAGCTCTTTGGCCCCCAGGGAAACGAGACTGTCAACCGGTGCCCGGTTATGATGCGCAATGACGTTCAGGTCGAACCCTTTCGCCAATACATTCTTGCCAATGCCATGGCCCATGAGGCCAACACCGATGAGTCCCACACGTTTGATTGTCATGATTTCTCCCTTATGAAAGTGTTGAGGCCGTTCTGTTCGAGGATGAACAGGCGGTCTTCGTTTTTCTGCGTAAATCCTATCCGTTCGTAGAACCTTGCGCCAGCCTCGTTGCCTGTGTCCACTTCGAGTTTAATAAATGTGGCTCCCCTGGCCGCGGCAAGCCGGGCCGCAGCGTGTAAAAGTGCGAGCCCTACGTTGCGGTTGCGGGCCGCAGCATCGACAAACAGGTCGACCACATACATGCCCTTGGCGGCGCGAAACGTTGAAAATGTCATGAGCCACAGGCAGGCTCCGAGAACCTTAGCATCTTCCGCTGCCACCACAACATTGACGAGGTCACGGGCGGCCAGCAGCTTGGCGCCAGTAAGGTTCGGTATGACGTTGAGTGCAAGATCACGCGCCAGGCCATGCACCTTGTCGGCCACGGCGTCCGCCTCGCCCTCAAGCATTTCCCTGATGATCATGCAGCCAATCCCCCCAGCAGCGAAGCAAGGTTCAGCCCGAGGCTGGGCGAAGGATAGCCACCTTCCTGCACGATGAGCGTGGGCAGCTTCAATTGCGCAATCATCTTGCCGATCACCGCAAAGTCCGGCGTGGCAATGGCAAACCCCTTGAACGGATCGTCGACCGCAATGTCCAGCCCTGCCGCCAGCACCAACGTATCAGCGCCAAAGTCCGTAACGAGTTGCAAAGCTATTGCAAGGCTGGTGCAATAGTCTTTGATCGCCGTTCCCCGCTCCAGTGGCAGGTTCAGGTTGAATCCCTCGCCGGCACCACGGCCCACCTCATTTTCGTAGCCCCAGAAGAAAGGATAGAACCGCTTGGGATGGGCATGAATGGAAACGGTAAGCACGTCAGCCCGGTCATAGAAAATGGCTTCCGTGCCGTTGCCATGGTGCACGTCGATATCAAGGATGGCGACGCGACGCCCGGCGCGGGTGAGAACTTCGGCAGCAAGTGCTGAATTGTTGAAATAGCAGAAGCCCGCCGCCACGTCCGCGGCCGCGTGGTGCCCCGGCGGTCGGCACAGGGCATAGACCTGTTTTTCACCTGCGAGCACCAGTCCTGCCCCGTGTACCGCACTTGCCGCACTGGCCTTTGCCGATTGCAGCGTGGTGGGTGTAATGGGGCAGGCCCCGTCGCCCAGGTGGTAGCCCGCCTGCCCCACGACGGATTCAGGATAGCCTACCGGAGCCAGGGTGCTGCGCCCCATGGCATAGGTGTTGGGCAAAGGAATTTCACTGGCGTCCGGAATGTGGGCCCAGCGTTCCAGCAGGGTTTCAAGAAAGGTGAGGTAGCTCTGCTCATGCACCATGCCAACCGTCTCCATGCCAATGGCTGGAGGTGCCACGACCGGTCCGCCCAATGCACGAACCCCCTGCATCAGCATGTCGATGCGTTCCGGTTTTTCCGGAATGGGCTGCATGCGGCCGGAAACGATGAATGTGGCTGGCGCATGCAAGCGTTGCGCTGCGTCGAATACGGTAATCATGGAATTGCGGTTTCTCCCGTTTTCCTGCTAGTACCGCATGAAGCCACCCACCAATGCAAGATGGATTTCACACATGTCAGCCCTGCCACCCAACATTCATTCAACCAATACGCTTCCCAAAGTTGTGTGGGCCAAGGGCAGCTACCTCACCGACGTTGACGGCAAGACATACATCGATGGCTCGGGCGGCCCCGCCGTCTACTGCATCGGCCATGCCAATGTTGAAGTGAACGATGCCATCAAGGCCCAGCTTGACCGCATCGCCCACGGCTACCGCTACAACTTCACGACAGACGCGCTGGAAGAACTCACCGACATTATCCGTAAGCAATGCGGCGGCACGCTCAATCACATGGTCTATGTGACGGGTGGCTCCGAGGCGGTGGAAAGCTGCCTGAAGCTTGCCCTGCAATACCATGCCGCACGTGGTGAAATGAGCCGCCGGCGCTTCATCGCCCGCGAAAGAAGCTGGCACGGCAACACCCTGGGCGCTCTTTCCGTGTCGGGCTTTCTGGAGCGCAAGGCCGCCTACGTGGGTTCCCTTCTCGAGGTATCGCATCTGTCACCCGCCAACGACTATCGCCCGCTAGGTGAACCCAATGGCATGGTCTGCGCCCAGGAACTGGAAGATGAAATTTTGCGCCTGGGTGCCGACAAGGTCGCCGCCTTCATTTTTGAACCTGTCGTGGGTGCAGCGGGCGGCTGTGTGCCAGCCCCGGCTGGTTATGCCAAGCGCATCCGCGAGATCTGCGACACGTACGGCGTACTGATGATTGCCGATGAAGTCATGTGCGGCGCTGGCCGCTGCGGCACCTGGCGGGCACTCGAAACCGATGGCGTGGAACCCGACATCATGTCCGTGGCCAAGGGCCTGGCCGCAGGCTACATGCCGCTCGGCGTTGCAATCTATAATGACAAGGTGGCCGAACCCATCATGCGCGTGCACGGCGCACCGATGACGGGCCACACCTTCACCGGCCACACGGCAAGCTGCGCAGCGGGTGTTGCCGTGCAAAAGATCGTGGCCCGCGAAGGCCTGCTGGCCAAGGTTCGCGCCAATGAATCCAAGCTCAAGAAAATGATCGGCGCGGCACTCGCCGGTGTTGAAGCGGTGGGCGACATTCGTGGCCGTGGCCATTTCATTGCAACGGAACTGGTGGCCGACCGCAAAACCAAAAAACCCTTCGATGCGTCCCACAAGATTTTCATGCATGTGCGGCAGCAGGCGCTGGCAAACGGCCTGATCTGCTACCCTGTGGGCGGCAATGTGGATGGCATCAATGGTGACGTCATCATCCTCGCCCCGCCGTATAATTCAACCGACGCCGAGCTGACCGAGATGGTGGACAAGATGGCCATGTCGATCAAGCAGGTTTTGGTTGCTAAGGGGTTTGCTTAGCTCACGGGTGTCCACAGCACCTGGTCAATGCGCGTGGCGCCGGAGGCCAGCATGATGAGGCGGTCAAGGCCCAGGGCAACGCCTGAGGCCTCCGGCATCAGTGCAAGGGCTGCGAGCAAATCCTCGTCTATCGGATAGCGCTCGCCATAGCGCTGTTCCTTCAAATCCATTTCCGCCTCAAACCTGCGTCGCTGCTCGGCAGCGTCGGTCAGCTCTCCAAACCCGTTGGCCAGTTCCACGCCACAGGCATAGAGCTCAAAGCGCTCCGAGATGCGGGGGTCGTGGGGTGAGGTGCGGGCAAGGGCCGCTTCGACCGCAGGATACTCATAGAGAACCGCAATCGCGCCATTGCCGAGATGCGGCTCAACCTTTTCCACCAGGATACGGCTGAAAATGTCTGTCCAGGTTTCGTCGCCGCCAAACTGCACCGGGCTCTGGGCCGCCAGCGCATCACGGTCGGCGTGGCGTCCATCCAGCGTTGCCAGCACATCAACGCCTGCGTATTTCTGGAATGCTGCGGCAACGCTCAGCCATTCCACCGCTGCGAAGGGGTCCGCCATCCGGCCGCGCCAGTTGAACTGGCGCGTGCCCGCGGTCTCGGCGGCCAGCCGCACCAGTGCGATGCAATCATCAATCACCGCCGCGTAGGCTTCATGGGCCCGGTACCATTCCAGCATGGTGAATTCAGGCGCATGGGTGAGCGTGCGTTCGCGGTTGCGGAACACATGGCCCAGGTTGAAAATCCGCGTCTCGCCCGCCGCCAGCAGCTTCTTGCATGAAAATTCCGGTGAGGTGTGCAGGTAGCGCCGCTCGACGCTGCCGTCCGGCAGAATCAGATCGGTGCCGAACGCATGCAGGTGCGCCTCATTGCCGGGTGAGACCTGAAGTGCGGCACAATCCACCTCCATGAAGCCACGACCGTCAAACCACTGGCGAATACCTGCAATAATCGCGTTCCGGGCCAGCAGAAACGGCCGTCTGTCCCTATGTCTTTCGGGCGAAAACCAAGGCGTTTCCATAACTTGCTCTCAGGGGTTGGCTTATGTGTCCGACGCTGCTATTAGCCCCAGCAATGCAATTCGGCAATTGATGAAAGTTATTCCCAGTGGTGAAAGTTATCGCAAGCGGCGTCCGCAAGGGCAACGTCATCGAACATGAAGATGGCAAGCTCTATATCGTGCTCAAGGCCGAAAGCATGCACCCCGGCAAGGGAACGCCCACCACCACCATCGACATGCGCCGCATTTCAGACGGTGTAAAAACCACCGTGCGCTACAAGACCACCGATGCGATGGAACGGGCCTTCGTCGAGACCATCGCCCACAGCTATCTCTATAAGGATGGCGACATGTATGTGTTCATGAATCCCGAAAGCTTTGAGCAGGTGAGCCTGAGCTCTGACCTCATTGGAGATTCTGCGCCCTATCTGCAGGAAGGCATGGAATGCCAGATCGCCCTGTTCAATGAAGGGCCGATTTCAATCGAATTGCCCCAGCGCGTTACACTTGAGATCATGGAAACCGAACCCGCCATCAAGAACCAGACGGCGTCTTCGTCCTTCAAGCCTGCGCTGCTGTCAAACGGCGTGCGCACCCTGGTGCCCCCCCACATTGCCGCTGGCACCCGCATCATCGTTGAAACCGCCGACGGTGCCTATGTCGAACGCGCCAAGGACTAACGGCTGAACACGGCCACCGTTTCCACATGTGAAGTGTATTTGAACTGGTCAACGGCGGTCACGGTTTTCAGCCTGTAGCCGCCAGCAATCAGGATCTCGGCATCGCGCGCCAGGCTGGCTGGATCGCACGAAACCGCCACCACGGTTTTCACCGTTGATTTTGCCAGCTGGCGTGACTGCGCCTCGGCACCGGCGCGCGGCGGGTCAAACACCACGGCATCAAATTCCTTCAGCTCACTGGCCACGACTGGTTCACGCATCAAATCCCGCACTTCGGTTTTCAGGGGCTTGATATGGGGAGTGAGGCGCACCGCAGTGGCCAGGGCGGCGATGGCGGCCTTGTCTGAATCAACTGCCGTCACCTTGGCAAAATTGGCAATGCGCAAGGCAAAAGGTCCAATGCCGCAAAACAGGTCGGCCACATTGCGCGCCTTGCCAAGCGCCGCCAGCACCAGTGCCGACAACGTCTCCTCGCCAAGCCGGGTTGCCTGCAGGAATGATCCGGCGGGCAACTGCACCAAACCCTTGCCCATGGCGATGGAGGGCATGCCGTGGGTGGCAACCAGGCTGCCATTGATGGTGAGCCGCAGGAGTTTCAATTCGGCAACAAGGCCAGCCAGCTTCGGCAGCTGCTCGTCTTGGAA
>JANMKJ010000325.1:0-3146 GCA_031371945.1 Rhodobiaceae bacterium | reverse complement strand
GACACAGCGAGCGATTTCTTCGGGCTCACCCAGACGGCCCACGGGGATGAGGGGAAGAATGCGTTTTTCGAGAACGTCCTGCGGCACGGCGCGCACCATTTCAGTGCCGATATAGCCAGGGCAAATGGCGTTTACGGTGATGCCCTTGGCGGCCCCTTCCTGGGCCAGTGATTTTACAAAGCCGATTTCGCCGGCCTTGGCCGCAGCATAGTTGGCCTGGCCCATCTGGCCTTTCTGGCCGTTGATGGATGAAATGCAAATGACACGTCCGAAGCCCCTGTCACGCATGCCGCCCCACAGGGGTTGGGTCATGTTGAAAAGGGCGGTGAGATTTGTACCGATCACTTCGTTCCACTGGATCGCCGTCATCTTATGGAACATGGCATCGCGGGTGATGCCGGCATTGTTCACCAGAACGTCAACAGGGCCCAGATCCGCTGTCACCTGCTTCAAGCCGGCCGCACAGGCCTCGGCATTGGAAACATCCCATTTGTAAACGGGAATTCCGGTTTCGGCCTTGAAGGCCTGGGCTGCGGCGTCGTTGCCGGCATAGGTTGCCGCCACACTATAGCCTGCGGCCTTGAGGGCCCTGGAACAGGCCGCCCCAATGCCGCGGCTGCCTCCGGTTACGACTGCAACTCTTGCCATGGTTCCTCCCGTTACTTTTTTGTTTTGTTATTTTATGATTCAACACACATGGCAATGCCCATGCCGCCGCCGATGCACAGGGTGGTAAGTCCCTTCTTGGCTTTGCGCTTTTGCATTTCATGAAGCAGCGTGGTGAGTACGCGGGCTCCCGAAGCGCCGATGGGGTGGCCAATGGCAATGGCACCGCCGTTGACGTTCACGATGTCCGGATTCCAGCCCATGTCCTTGTTCACAGCGCAAGCCTGGGCGGCAAAGGCTTCGTTGGCTTCCACGAGGTCAAGGTCTTCGGCCTTCCAACCGGCTTTTTGCAGGGCGGCACGAGACGCGGGTATTGGGCCTGAGCCCATGACCGCGGGGTCGACACCGGCGGTGGCCCACGACGCAATGCGCGCCATGGGGGTGAGGCCACGCCTTGCCGCCTCGGCGGCACTCATCAGGATGACAACGGCTGCGCCATCGTTAATGCCTGAGGCGTTGGCGGCGGTAACGCTGCCATCCTTTGAAAAGGCAGGACGCAGCTTGGCCACGCTTTCAAGGGTCACACCCTTCTTGATGTATTCGTCGTCGCTGACGATCACGTCGCCTTTGCGGCCTGCAATCGTCACGCTGCAGATCTCATCCTTGAACCTGCCGGCCGATTGGGCAGCCTCTGCCTTGTTCTGGGACCTTACGGCCAGGGCATCCTGCATTTCGCGGGTGATTTGCCACTGCTTGGCAACATTTTCTGCCGTGGTTCCCATGTGGTACCCGTTGAAGGCATCCCACAAGCCGTCCTTGATCATGGTGTCGATGAAATTCCAATCGCCCATTTTCACGCCGTCACGCAGGTGTGCGGCATGGGTGGACTTGCTCATGGACTCCTGGCCGCCGGCGGCCACGATCGTGGCATTTCCGGAAGCGATCTGCTGCATGCCGAGGGCCACGGCGCGAAGCCCGGAACCGCACACCTGGTTCAAGCCCCAGGCGGTGGCGGAATTTGGAATGCCAGCATGAATGGCGGCCTGGCGGGCCGGGTTCTGGCCCTGGGCCGCCGTCAGCACCTGGCCGAGGATGACTTCGTTAACGTCTTCGGGTGAAATTTTGGCGCGTTCCATGGCGGCCTTCAGGGCAACGGTGCCGAGGTAGGAGGCGCTGACGCCGGCCAGGGCCCCGTTGAAAGAGCCCACGGGAGTGCGGGCGGCGGAAACAATGACGATATCTTGGGATGACGTGGTGGCCACGGATGTGCTCCTGTCGGGATTTGCAATGTTTCATTCTTCATAGCAGCAGAATGGCTTCCCGCCATAATTTTTTGCACTTGCAATTGTGCACTGCGGGGCGCAAGTTTTTGCACTGCGGAGAGTTAAACCTGAGTGATAATCAGGTGTCGCAGGTTCGGAGGAGAGTCATCGTGAGTGAAGACAAGACGGCAGCCAAAAATCCAGTCGTTATCAAGAAATACGCCAACCGCCGACTCTACAATACGGCCACTTCAACCTATGTTACCCTTGACGACCTGTCGGCCATGGTGAAGTCGGGCACGGATTTTGTGGTTTACGATGCCAAGACAAATGAAGAAATCACCCGCTCGGTCCTGACCCAGATCATTTTTGAAGAAGAAAGCAAGGGCACCAACCTGCTGCCCATCAACTTCCTGCGCCAGCTCATTCGCTACTATGGCGACAGCATGCAAACCCTGGTTCCCGGCTATCTCGAATTCTCGCTGGAAAATCTCACCAAGGAACACGACAAGATCCGTGAACAGATGATGGCGCCATTTACCGGCGAGCCGTTCAAGAACATGGAAGAACATGCCAAGCGCAACATGGCGATGTTCAGTGATGCGATGAAGCTGTTCAATCCCTTTGCCGCCATGGCCATGGCGCAGCCCAATGCTGCCCAGCCGGAAAAATCCGCCTCGACCGCACCCCCATCGCCAGATGATCTGCAAACCATGAAAGACCAGCTCATGGCGATGCAGGAGAAGATCAACAACCTGGGACGGTAGTCTATCCTTCTCCAATGCCGTAGCCATCGCCCGTCCCCATCCTGTCATCGCCGGATTCGGTCCGGCGACTCGGCTTTCCCCCGATTGCGTCATCCCGACGAAAGCGGAGATCCAACTTTGTGGCAAGCAAGTTGGGTTCCCGCCTGCGCGGGAATGACGGAAGTGGGTGCGGGAATGACAGATACCGGGTGATAGAGTGAGGGACTTCCTTCACGTCGTATCAACCTTCAGCGCGTCTCGTGCGAGGCCGTGGCATTCGGCGAGGATTTCGTCGATTTCGTGAATCTTCTTCTTGCGGTGGCCGGGCGGTGGGCCGGGGCGGAGTGGTGATCTGTGCTTCGCCCTTGCCTGCGCCCGCACCAGACGCCGTGCCTGGTGGGGAAGATTGTCGAGTGCTGATTTGAGGGCGTGGAGACGCCGGACGAGACGCTGGCCATTGACGAGGCCGTCGTGCGATGCAGTTGCGGTTGCAGATGAACGTGAAGCCCACAGGGCTGCCACCCGGGGATCG